>CALGAA010000326.1 GCA_937952445.1 uncultured Bacteroidota bacterium
AGATATGTGCAGCCCGCCGGTCAAAAGCTACTCAAACTCAAACACAAACTCAAACACACTCCCGTAAGCCCTCCACCTTATTCCACAACACCCGGAAAAACCCGAACTTCTCCCCCCGCAATATGGCCTGCCGGGCACAAATTCCAAATCATCAGATGTGTGCAGGCCGTCAGGTAAAAGCTACTCAAACACAAACACAAACTCTAACACACTCCCGTAACCCCTACTTATATACCCCATGCAATCCCGATCGACAAATGAATATTCCGGATTTTTGTCTTATCCGGCAGGGTGGAGGAGGATTTTGAAAGGGGATTGAGTTCAAAAAATGATCTCAAATCCGTGTTAAGCCAAACCCGTTCCTGAAGTTGGTAATTGAACCCCAGACCTGCTCCCACACCGATGGAAAATTTGTTCAATTCATTTTCATCCATATCGGAGGACAACATATATCCGAGTTGAGGGCCCAAAAAAACTTTTGGTCTGAAACTCTGCCCCAGTTCTCCGAAAAAAATGTTGTACAATATAGGTACGCGCAGGTAATTAAATTTAATACTCGATCCGGACAATTTATACCCTTCCTGCGAATACAACGCATCCACTGTCAGTCCGGAATTCTCGTTTATACTATAGGTTGAGGTAATACCCAGTGCTAAACCAGTCAGCATTTTCGCCTGGTCGATTTCACTGACGTTGGAGAAGTTCACCCCAACCCGTGGACCGATGGAAAAATTGCTGGAGGTGAGTTGGGCAGAAGTGACCCCATACGATAATAAAAGCACGAAGAGAATATAGGAAATTCGGTATTTCATGGCTGTTGAAATTTTGATGAATAATCCGTCAAGATGATTAGTTCAAAAATGAACTGATATCCTGACCTTCTTTTGCGGCTTCTTTAAGTTCATCGTTCGCTACGATCACGATTTCGACACGCCGATTCAACTGGCGACCTTCTTCGGTATCGTTGTCAGCAATTGGATCGGTTTCTCCGTAACCCAACACCTGTAATCTCTGAGAGGGAACACCGTTGCTGACCAGGTAATCTACAACAGCATCAGCCCGATTGACCGATAAAGATTGATTATAAGCCTGGTCTCCCACGTTATCCGTATGCCCCAATATGTTGAGTTCTGTTTCCTCGTATTTCTGCAACGTATTGGCTAATTGGGCTAAATTTTCCTTTGTTGCCGGCCGCAAGTCGTAAGAATCGAAATCAAACAATAATCCGGAATCGAAAATAATCACGATCCCTTCTCCCACTCTTTCCACGTGGGCATTTTCTAGTTCATCGGCAATTTCACGAGCCTGCTTGTCCATGTAATTTCCAATGATGGCCCCAGCCGCACCGCCCACTCCGGCACCGAGAATGATACCAGCCGCCTTATTTTTCTTGGTGATCAAAGCACCTGTCGTTCCACCCACCACGGCGCCGATAATAGCCCCCTGGACTTTACGGGAAGCATTACAGGAAAGGTTGAGGGATGTACTTAAAAGGGCAAACACGACCACTAAAATTAGATTTCTCATGGTTGTTTTATTTAAGTGTTTCTGTTCCCTATAACACAATTCAGTATAAAAATATTGTGAACATACTGCCTTTATGGTTCGGATTAGTTCTGATGGCCCATAGCTAATATAGGGTGAGGTCATTTTAATTTATCTGATGTTAGTTTACAATTTTTGTAAAATAGAAAGGAGGTGTTGTTTCGCTATGGCGTGGTTAGGAACCGTTTAAGGGAAAATAATTGACCGGATTTAACTAAGAGTATCGATCGCCAACGGATTTTATCCTGAAGGCTCTATTTTAGATGTTTTATATTCGTCGTCCCTTCAGGACTCAATACCTGTATTGATACACTTCGATGGGTTGAAACCCATCGCTGAACCATCGTCGTCCTTTCAGGACTCACAGTATACAGCTACTTTAAGGGATTAATTACTGAATTTCCGAGCAGACCCTAACTATGGGCATCAATCGCCCACGAATTTATCTGGAAGGATATATTTTTTGATAGAATAAAAAAGACTCCACAGCAGGACATTAATTTCTGCCGGGAGTCATTGAAGAAGCTTATTTATCTTGATTATACTTGCTGCCAACTTCTGTTTTTCGCAGATTTCAGAACTGCATGGCATACCCTTTCGGTTTTATACGCATCTTCAAAAGAGGGAGCGCATCCTTTGTTGCCCTCTTCCAATCCTTTAAAGAAATCGGCTGCCTGATGGATAAAGGAATGTTCGTATCCGATGCTGGTTCCCGGTATCCACCAGCGATCCATATAAGGCTGTTCTCCATCAGTAACGTGGATCGAACGCCATCCCCGCAGGTGAGATTCATCCCGGTGATCGAAATATTCGAGTCGGTTCATGTCGTGCAAATCCCATCGGATCGAAGCGTGTTCTCCGTTAATTTCAAACGTATATAGGGCTTTATGTCCCCGTGCGTATCGGGTCGCCTCAAAAAGACCGAGAGATCCGTTTTCAAAATGGCAATGGAATATACAGGCATCATCAATACCGACGGGTTGTACCTTGCCGGTTTCCTGATGCATCCGTTCTTTGACAAAGGTTTCTGTCACCGCTGAAACGTCCTCGATAGCACCGTTCAGCCACATTGCTGTATCGATGCAATGCGCGAGCAAATCTCCGGTTACTCCCGAACCGGCAGCGTCTACGTCGAGCCGCCAGGCTGCTTCTCCACCTTGAGGAAGATCAGGGTTGATCGTCCAGTCTTGCAGGAAATTGGCCCGATAATGGAAAATCTTTCCCAGCTTACCGGAATCAATGATGTTTTTCGCCAGCGTAACCGCGGGCATCCGACGATAATTGTACCACACCGTATTGGCTACACCTGCTTCGGTGACAGCATCAAGCATTTCTTTGGCCTGGTTGATATCGTGAGAAAGTGGTTTTTCACAGAGGATCATTTTACCTGATTTGGCGGCTGCGATCGCAATTTCAGCATGAAGGTTGTTTGGCGCGCAGATGTCAATGGCATCGATGTCGTCTCGTTCGATCAATTTTCGCCAATCGTTTTCAAAGGATTTAAACCCCCATGTTTCTGCAAATTCTCTTCCCTTTTCTTCATTACGCGAGGCTACCGCCTGAAGGACTGGTTGGTATTCGAGGTCCGGAAAAATGGTGGGGATATGGGTATACGCATTAGCGTGCATCCGGCCCATCAGACCGCGTCCGATGAGTCCGATTCGTACGATTTTTTTATTGTTCATAGTGTTTTGTGTTTGTGTTTATGGTTAAATCAAGAGAGTTATTCACTCCAGCCGTGGGCATTTCTGACCTCGATCATTTTAGCCAGAATATTGTTCCAGGTTTCTTGCTTATACATGACTTCGTTGGGGAACATACATCCATCCCAGCATATATGGCGCAATCGTTTGGTCAGGTTGCCATTTTCATCCCGAAGCCAAAATCCGGCGTGGTGCGGTATATCGAGTCGACCGTTGGGATCATCGGCCAGACAATGCCGTCCGGTTTTGTCGTGTGCTCCTGATCCAAAAACCGTCCCATCATTTTGAGCAACGTGAAAATCGTTCATCCAGGGCCGGAGAGCATTGGTCATGGTTCGCATCCCTTCATCGAGGGCTTCTTTATCGTCCCATTCAAAATCTTCAGGTAAAATCCGGTCTTCCGGATGGTTGTAGCCCAGCAAATAGAGCAAGGTATGCGCCATATCTGCCTGGAAACCCATATTGTCCCGATCCACTGCTTCAAGCGTATCGAGCATCGTTTTCCAGGAATGCATTCCCCCCCAGCAAATTTCACCTTCTGCGGCCAGTTCCTCCCCGAAATCTGCAGCTACATCACAGGCCTCCCGGAAGGTTTGAGCAATTAGTTTGGTATTGCCAACCGGATCTTTTTCCCACGTGGCGGGATCGGTAGCCGAATCAATCCGGATCACGCCGTAAGGACGTACACCGTATTCTTTGAGCTTTGAGCCAAACCGCGCGGATTTCCGCACCATTTCGACGAAATTTTTCCGTTCCTCCGCCGATCCCATGGCTGATCCCCCTGTAGGAGGCCATATCGGAGCCACCAATGAGCCGATGTTGAGGCCGAGTTCGCCTACCCGATCCGCCAATCTTTTCAATTCATCGTCCGATGCGTCAATGTTAAAATGGGGTTCAAACAAACCGATATCGATGCCGTCAAATTTGATCCCATTAACTTCCGCATTGACTGTTTTTTCCAGTAAATCATCCAACGGGATAATCGGTTCGGACCCCTCGCCCTTTCCCACAAAGCCGGGCCAGGTCGCATTGTGCAATTTGGGAAAATTATTCTCTGCCATAATCTTGTATTCTTTTAAATGTCAAAAATAGTGCGGTTTGAAGAACCGCTATAATACTCAAATTTTTAGTGTTTTCCAATCAGAATCTGTCCAAACTTTCGGCTTTTTTCAGTATTCCGTTTCCAAAATTCCGATCCCCGTCCGGTTAGGAGAATTGTGGTACAGAAACACTAATGGCTTTTCCGAAGAGCAGGCCTCCAGATGGTTTATTCCATTCCACAAACAGATCGGTTGCCCCGGGAAAGTGGGTTATGGATCAAATGACCAGTTCCGGGTTGTCCGGACCAAAATGTTTCAACATGACGATGGGGTCGGTTTTGGATGGATTGACGATAGTCACTCCGGATTTCGCCGCGGCTTCCGTGACGAAATATTCATCGTGCGTCAACTGTCCGTACCGGATCATCGTCGGAGTTTCAATATCCCATCCACCCATGGTTCCGTGGCCCTGCATCATGATCATACCGTACGCAGCCTGATCGGTAATGGTGACCGTGGCTCCGGGTAGAACCGTCAATTCTTTGGCACTGAAGTCATGCGATTTGTAGACGATCCATTTTTCCACGTACCCTTCCGCTTCCATTTCTTCTACACTGCGAACCGGTTTGGGTTCCATGAATCGATTTTCCCTGATGTTGGGATCGAGATTGAGCTCCCAGTCGATCACTTCCATGAGCTGGTCAAAATCACCGATGCGATCTTTAGGCGTTCCATTCCATAGAAGGCAGCCCACTCAGGCCTGCCTGAGGCGACCCTCTTTACCCACTTAAATCAACTTGA
>CALGAA010000327.1 GCA_937952445.1 uncultured Bacteroidota bacterium
ATTCAATCCCCTGAAGGGGATTTCGTTCAGTCACACCCCTTTATAACTTTGGTTGATTTTATTGGCCTGGGTGCTATTCCAGACTTTTGTTTCCTTTACATTATCTTGTACTGTAAGATAAAGGGGTTAAGCCGCGACGGATTTTTTTCGCCCCGCGCTGATGCAGAGGGGGAACCTTAATCCTGGCAGTAGTGGGACTCTTCTGGCAGTAGATAATAGGAAGTTGCCTGAGTGGCATAATAAAATATTAACCGCTGCACTACTTTCGGGAAAAGAGGATGGCTGGGTTGTCGATGTTACGGAATATGTCAGGTCCAGGGAGGGTTATCAAGAGCCCACATAAAATTAAAGACATTTATGAGGTATGTATGTTCCCTTGAACTTGATTGCTCCGCCTTAGCTATATAACCCTTAATAATACTACATCATATGCATTTCTTAGGAATATGAGATATGTATGACGAGGTTATTTTTTGTCATATCGAAGAAGCTAAACTGCGTATGCCCATAACTACATAAGGCGTTAGATGATGAGGCCAGGGCGAAAAAGAATCCGTCAGAGGGGTCAATATTTTTTAATGACTGCTGCACGAGCATGCCAGTGCATTATTTGGTAATTACCTCTGAAGTTCGATTTACGCAATATCCTTCTCGCAAATAGCTCATCCTGAGCTCTACTGATTCTCCCTAAAATAGAACGTAGCGCTCCATACAATTTGAAATAATGCACTAATTTGAATATCAATATATTATTCAAGTCAGATCGTCCATAAAGGGGACATTCAGGTTCCCTGCGCATAGAGTAATTTGCACATTTATGGTCTTCGTATACATTTGTCCATCTCTCCTTCATAAGGCGAATTCCATGAATAATCCAGTTAAATCCCCCTGTGTTCTTCTACATTGACGCGATGTACATGACCACAGATAACCCCCGAAATATAAATGACTTATTTATTCCAATCCCACGTAATTTATTAATAATTTTGGGCCTTCGTTTTATTGGATAGCATTTGCATTCTGTCTTAGGGCAGGCAAAGAAAAAATTACTTTACAACTCGAATATGAGAGTATTAAAATTTGGTGGTTCATCGGTTAAGGACGCGGACAAGATCAGAAATGTCGGAACTATTCTTCAGAAGTATTCCAACCAGGGAATAAAATACACTGTGGTTTTTTCGGCAATGGGTGGCATCACCGATCTGTTGATATCCATGGCAACAAAAGCCAGCAAAGGGAACGAAGAATACAAAGACGATCTGAATACTTTTATCCAGCGCCATAATGAAGTAATCGATTCGTTGTTTGAGGATGTCACTATGCATCAGGAGGTTATGCAAACCATTGATGAACAACACGATACCTTGAGAAATCTCCTCTATGGGATTTACTTGGTTCGCGAAGCATCCCCCCGAACAATGGATTACGTACTTAGTTTTGGAGAACGCTATTCAGCTTTCATCATTTCCTGCTACCTCAATGCCATAGGTGTAGACGCTGAATTTTTAGATGCACGCCAGATCATTAAAACCAACCGGCAATTTGGAAATGCCGAAGTGCATCTTCGTCTAACATATCAAAAAATAGCGGATTATTACAAAGAAAAAGAAGCCGTTCAGGTCGTAACCGGTTTTATAGCTTCCACCAAAGGAGGATTGAGTACTACCCTGGGTCGGGGGGGATCTGATTACACCGCTGCACTCATCGGAGCAGGACTGAATGCATCCATTATAGAGATTTGGACGGACGTCAACGGGGTTTTGACTACCGATCCACGCCGGGTTAAACAAGCTTTTACTATTCCAAAAATGTCATACCTGGAGGCGGTGGAAATGTCACATTTTGGGGCAAAAGTAATTTATGCACCCACTATGCAACCGGCGATGGATCGCAATATTCCACTTTTGATCAAGAATAGTATGAATCCTGACCATGAAGGGACTTTCATTTCTTCTGAGGTCAACCTCAATGAACATCCGGTAAAAGGGATTTCCGCCATCAGCAACGTGGCTTTACTCACGTTGCAAGGAAATGGAATGGTGGGCGTACCTGGCATGGCCGCCAGATTGTTTCGTTGTCTGGCTGATGCTGGTATCAATATCATGTTGATCACGCAAGGTTCTTCGGAGTATAGCATTAGTTTTTCCATACTTCCTCATCAAATCAGACAGGCAAGTAAGGCGATCCAGGAAGAATTTAAAAGGGAATTCGAGCGAAACGATCTGGATCATCTCCACATCGAAAAAGAACTTTCTATCCTCGCAATTATCGGTGACAATATGAGATTTGTTCCGGGAGTGGCGGCTAAGATGATGCGATCGTTGGGAAATAATGGCATCAATATTATCGCCATTGCCCAGGGGAGTTCGGAACGAAATATCTCCGTAGTGATCAACAAAGAAGATGAAAACAAAGCTCTTAATGCGTTGCACGAAGGTTTTTTCTTATCCGACATCAAAGTGATCAATCTCTTCGTAGTTGGTACTGGTCTGATTGGAAGTACACTCATAAAGCAAATACACGAACAAAGTCCTTCGCTTCGGGAAGATCGCGGCGTTGAAATCAGATTGATCGGAGTGGCTAATAGCCGTAAAATGCGGTTTGATGAACATGGAATTGATCTTTCCAACTGGAAGGAATTGCTGGAGAATGGAGGCGAGAAGATGAATATTTCCCATTTCATGAAGCGCATGGACGACACCAACGTAATCAACTCCGTTTTTGTGGACAACACGGCCACGGATGAGATATCACGGCATTACCGATCTATTTTGGGGGAAAGCATTCATGTGGTTACGCCCAATAAAATAGCGACTTCATCCTCTTACGAAGAATACGTAAACCTTAAGCGAATAGCTCATCGCAACAACGTGACCTTTGGGTATGAAACCAACGTGGGAGCGGGATTACCCGTTATATCCACTTTGCAAAACCTCATGCAATCAGGTGATAAAATAAAGAAAATTGAAGGTGTACTGTCGGGTTCGTTATCTTATATTTTCAATGAATTTGACGGGAGCAAACCTTTCAGTAGCATCGTGGAAGAAGCTAAATCGCTTGGATTCACCGAACCTGATCCGCGAGTAGATCTGAGTGGAGTAGATGTCAAACGAAAAATCATCATCTTAAGCCGGGAAGCGGGAATGAAAATCGAGCCGGATGAGGTAGTTATCACGCCTTTCCTTCCCGACGAATGCATGCAGGCTGAAGATATTGAAACCTTTTTTAAACGATTGAAAGAGCAAGATCCCTATTTTGAAAAACTCCGCTCGAACGCGGCAGAGGAGGGTAAAAAACTGCGGATTATCGCGACCATGGAAAACAACCGGGTAAATATTTCTCTCCAGGCGGTGGGAATTAAATCACCTTTCTATTCCTTAGAAGGTAGTGATAACATGATTGTCATTACATCCCAGCGCTATCACAAACGCTCCCTTGTTATCCAGGGGCCTGGAGCGGGTGCCGAGGTAACCGCAGCGGGTGTGTTTGCTGAAATTATTAATATAGAAAGTCAAATCAGTCCATCCTAATGAATTCTGGAATAAAAGTATTTGCCCCGGCTACCATAGCCAACATCGCCGTTGGATACGATATCATCGGCCTGGCATTGGAAAAACCCGGGGACGAAATAATTGCAAGACCATCGGATAAAAAGGGTTTGACCATCACCCACATTTATAATGATGGTGGCAAACTTCCGCTCGATCCAACGAAGAATACGGCCACGGTAGCGGGACAGGCTGTGCTTGATGCCATTGGTGAATCCGATATGGGCATCGAAATAGAAATTCATAAAAAAATGCCGATTGGGAGTGGATTGGGAAGTAGTGCAGCTTCGGCTGTTGCGGGAGCTTTTGCCATCAACGAAATTGCTGGACGACCATTTACCAAAAATGAATTGCTTCCTTTTGCTGTAACCGGAGAACAGTCCGCTGATAAAGCCTTTCATGCTGATAACGTAGCGCCTTGTTTATTTGGCGGGATCATTTTAGTCAAAAACGATGAATCGTTACTTCATCGTAGGTTGCCCACCCCAAAGGGGCTATACATTACGTTGGTTCATCCCGATATTGAAATTCTAACTAAAAATGCCCGGGAAGTGATCAAAAACACCGTTCCATTGCAACAACATATAGATCAGTCTTTCAACCTGGCGGGATTCGTATACAGTTTATTTACTTCCGATTTTGAGTTGATGAGGGAATGTTTGCACGACCACATTATCGAGCCCCAGCGTTCCTTTATGATTCCAAAATTTCGGGAAGTTAAAGAAGCTGTACTTAAACAAAATGCAATTGGTTGCAGCATATCAGGAGCTGGACCCTCCATTTTTGCTTTGTCCGAAAACAGCACGGATGCAGAGAATATAGCCTTTGCGATGGAGGAAGTATTCCATAATGCAAAAATTGATGCCAGCACCCTTATTTCTAAAGTGAACAGCGAAGGGGTTTTTAAATATTGATTCCTGCTTTTTAAAAAATTGTTCCACGTGAAACTTTACAGTACAAAATCACCAGATAAAAAGGTATCATTTAGGGAAGCGGTACTCCAAAGCTTACCTCCGGATAATGGATTGTACATGCCGGAATTTATTCCTCAATTGGAACCGGATTTTCTGAACCGGTTGGAGGATTATTCCTTTCAAGATATTGCATTTAAAATTGCGCATTACTTTCTCAAAGATGACATAGATGCAGAAAGCCTGGGAAATATCGTAGTAGATGCATTCAACTTCCCAGCTCCCTTAATTTCTGTTGATGACGGCATAGCCATCCTGGAACTGTTTCACGGCCCTACTTTAGCTTTTAAAGACTTTGGGGCACGATTTATGGCCAGGTTAATGAATTATTTTTGGAAAGATTCAAACGATAAGCTTCAAATATTAGTAGCTACTTCAGGAGATACCGGAGGTGCAGTAGCTGCAGGGTTTTATGGACTTGACAATATTGAGGTGACTATTCTTTATCCCCAGGGAAAAGTTTCAAAATTACAGGAAGCTCAATTGACGAGTTGGGGTGATAACATCCGGGCTCTTGAAATTAAAGGAGATTTTGATGCTTGTCAAAGCCTTGTCAAACAAGCGTTTTTAGATCCTGAATTACAGCAAAGTTTGCAATTAAGCTCAGCCAACTCTATCAACATCGCCCGGTTAATACCTCAAAGTTTTTATTACTTTAATGCTTTTCGTCAGCTGGATGCTAACTCAGAAATTGTATTCTGTGTTCCCTCTGGAAATTTCGGAAATTTAACAGCGGGATTAATAGCCAAACGGATGGGATTACCCATCAGGCATATGATTGCAGCTACCAACATCAACGATGTGATTCCTCAATACTTGGAAACAGGGATATTTAAACCGAGCCGTGCGAAGCAAACGTTGTCCAATGCAATGGATATTGGGAATCCATCCAATTTTGCGCGAATTCTTGATTTATATGGTTCCACGTGGAACGATGTAAAAGCAGATATAACCGGTTATCCACAAACAGATGAGGATACCATAAAAGAAATTTTATACACGCACCAGAAACTAGGTTATGTCCTTGATCCACATACCGCAGTTGGCATGTTATCAGCGCGTCAATATAAAGATGAAAATCCTCATTCCTCCGATATTATCGTATTGAGTACAGCTCATCCGATTAAATTCCAATCTGAAATGGAAAAGAACATTCCATTCAAGATTCCCCATCCAACCATGATTCATCAATATATTGGTAAACCATCTCACAAACTGGTTATGGATAACGACTTTAAACAAGTGAAAGATTTTCTATTGTCGTAAAAGGATTGTGCGATGATCAAGCAGTTAAATCTCCCTAACCCATCGGATATACAACCTGTTTGATTCACTAATTAACAAGATCTCCGTAATACAATATTGCCAAAATTCTGGGGTGATGGTATATGCTTCACACCACATTTCTTTAGGAGTTGAAATTTGTCGACCCAGAATTCACTATTTCATCCCAAATACTTTTTATCTGACATTGCGTTCGGGATAAATATGACAAGGTTATTTTATTTCCTATAGAAGAAAGCAACAGCACACCTATACCAGGTTTGACCAAAATCCTAGAATTCCAGCGACTTGGGTTACTGCATCTTAACCTTGATCACATTCCATCTCAGAATTATACATTGTAATTGATAACTATTGCATAGGATTTTTGAACTATCGAACCCAATTATTTCAAATTGCCTGGATTAATCTTTACTACACATACACATAATAGCGGGGATGTAGATTAAGAGCGGTAGATAATCAAGTCATCAAATCCGTTATCGATATTTAGCCCCATCAAAAAGAGGTGTGCCAAAATGACGACCTTTCAAAAAGATCTATTTCAATAACTCTACCTGCTACATATATTATACACCGTGGGCGTCGTAACACCAAGTTGGTTCCTAAAAAGTAATTCTATACTCTCCCATTTCTATCTTGTATTCTTATTCTGGCGAATAATTTTACCTTAAAATGGATAACCCCATATTTCGCTTAATTGCGATTACAAAAGACTAAAAGAAATGCAGATTCTCCTGCACAAATTGTAGAAAACCCAATAAGTTGTGGCGACCTAAAGTTCACTACCAAAGGTCAACTTACATACTACTTTTTATCTTTTTGAAAAGACTATGATAAAGAGGAAGAGTCAATAACCTGGAGGTATATTTAATTGGAATGGTTGTTAAGGAAGTCTTCGAGGATCTTATTGAATTCTTCAGGAGTTTCCAACATCGGAGCGTGTCCGCATTTGTCGATAAAGTCCAGACGGGCCTGCGGTAATTTTTCGTGAAATTCCTCAGCAACGAAAGGTGGCGTGATGGTATCTTGCTTGCCCCACACCAACAAGGATGGAATAGTTATTTTGTACAATTGATCCCCGACGTTATGACGGATAGCACTTTTTGCTGTTTTGACCATGGAAAGACATTTACGCGTATCAGAGGTAATATCGTATATCTCATCCACCATTTCTTCGGTCACGATCTCGTTATCGTAAAAAGTTAGGTTTATTTTATTTCGGATAAAATCTTTGTCTCCGCGTCGTGGAAACGTACTTCCAAACGAGTTTTCATATAATCCGGAGCTACCTGTAAGTGTCATCGTTGAAACATCGTCAAGATATTCCAGCACATACAAGAGTGCGATGTGACCCCCAAGCGAATTTCCGATAATGTGGGGTTTTTTGATTTGAAAGTATTCTACAAACTCCCGAACGTATTGCATCAGACTGTATACAGAGAGCTTTCTTACGCTCATTTCAAATATCGGAAGTATCGGAAGATAGATCTTATACCGGTTTTTAAAATAATGGATCGTTTCATCAAAATTACTAGCTGTTCCAAATAAACCATGGAGCAACAAGAGAACCTCGCCATCATCGGGACCCTCTTCGATATATTCGTATTTATCTTTCTGCCTTATGGTCAAGCTATCCATGTAAATTCAAAATTATAAATGTGGACAAATATACTTAAATTATCGTTTTCGGAGTACATAGACGAATATCAAACTGACACAGAATAGTATGATCCCCACGACCTGATGAGCTACTCCGTAAAATACAGGCACCATTCCTACACTATTCAACACGGTCAATATTCCAAGTAAAATTTGGGTTATCAACATTACTATAAACATAGTCTGTGAAAAACGAAGAAAAGATGTTAGTTGTATTCTGCGTAAACGATAAATAAACCATACGATCAATATTGTCAAAACATACGCCCACAATCGATGAACAGTATGAACCAGAGCTGGGAAAAATGGAGAATTTTCATAGTGAATAAAATTATCCACTTTCCAATAGGAACTGTTGAAAAGTATAGAAGGAATCCATTCACCTTTCATCATGGGAAAAGTGGGGTAAAGAAGAGCAGCCTTCATTCCACTTACCATCCCACCCAGGAATATCTGAACAAACAATCCACCACTCAAAAATGTAGCAAAACGGTTAAGTGAAGGGTTATGAATAAATTTTAATGGGTAACATTTCAATATGGTCCAAAACAGATAGGCAAGTAAGATCACAGCTAATATCAAATGAAAACTCAGACGATAGGCACTTACCCATGGGCGATCAATCAAACCACTCGCCACCATGATCCATCCAAAGGAAGCCACTAAGGCTGCTAAAACGAATACCATGACTACCCGCTTTTTCAACCAGGGTGGAAAATGGCCTCTGACCCAAAAAAATATAGCAGGCATCAAAAACACAAAGCCCATCAGACGGGCCCACAAACGGTGGAAATATTCCCAAAAATAGATGAACTTAAAGTCTTGCAGGGACATCCCCTTGTTGATTTTCTGGTATTGCGGTGTCTCCTTGTATTTATCAAATTCAATATTCCAGTCTGGTTCATTTAGAGGAGGTATAGTACCAGTGATGATTTCCCATTTTGTGATGGATAATCCGGATCCCGTCAGGCGAGTGACACCGCCTATTAAGATTTGGAGAAGAATCATGACGAATCCCACCCAAAGCCAAATTTTGACGGCTGATGAAATATTTTCGATTCGTTCTTGCACTATAGATGAATAATAAAAATTTAAAAATAGATTTCATCACTATTAGGGATGTGGATATGTGGAGAGAAATTTGCTCTGTATTTTTTTTATAAGTTATGCACCTTTATTATCCAATCATCCACATCTCTTCCCCCCAAATCAACTAATTTCTCTATCAGAATGCCATTGCAAAGGTACGACTAATACATTATACACATAAGACTGTGAATTGTTAGTTTGAAAACTTTCCAGTAATAAAATGTGGGAATGTAAACTTCAATTTGTGAATCGATCTTCATGAACGACCTCCTTTCTCACAAGAGGGATCAAAAGACAAAAAGGTGTGCCAATTTTGTGAATATCTCTATCGTTGTCCACTGAATGTTCCACATTCTATTAACAATACAAAATATGTAAAATTTTGTATATCAATAAAATATGGATATATTTTATTATTTATGTTTATAAATTATCATCATATTACTATTTTTTATAATTTGTCATGCGAAAACATAAAACTACGTCATGGCAGATCTACTTAACTATGAATCAGACAATCCTTCTATTGTGGAATTGTTGGAACATGGGATCCATTTTTCCCAGCATCTTTTGAACAACTTTAATATTGTCACGGGACAATCGTTTCCAGTTATTATTCAGGGTGATCATCCTTTAGTTCACATGATTAAATGGGGCATTCCAAGTCCAATATCCGTTAATGGTCCTGAATTGACTTATATATATGGTCCCACGATTGATAAACAGGAAAGTTTAAAAACCTTGATGAAGCATCAAAGGGTTTTGATCCCTGTTCAAAAATTTGTTCATCGTAGAAAAGGACAGGGCAAAGATGTGGTGATCCAACATCCTCGCAATAAAGTACTTTGGATGGTAGGAATGTGGTCGGAATCGACAACAGGAGAGAAAGGATTTGCTTTGATTACCCGGGATGCAGATGATTCAATGAGAAATCTGATTCGACGTATTCCCGTATTTCTAGTGGAGAAACCAGACATCAACAAATGGTTGGATAGGTCGGTAACAACTTTGAGTGAAATATCAGATATCATTGCTACTCCAGCCCAATCTGCGTTTCAAACGAATGGGATGAGTATAGGACCAATGGTCGGATAATGAGGGTTGTTGTTCAGCGCGTTTCAAGAGCTCATGTGGAAATAGCAGAGTCCATACATAGTAAAATAGGGTGGGGGCTGTGTATATTTTTGGGTATCGAGCAAGAGGCAAACACCGAGGATGTGCCCTGGCTTGTTAATAAAATTGTCAACTTAAGAATTTTTGGAGATGAGGAAGGAAAAATGAATAAATCAGTACTGGATATCGATGGAGAAATTTTATTGATCAGTCAGTTTACCCTCCACGCTTCCACCAAAAAAGGCAATCGTCCTTCGTTCATTCAGGCTGAAAAACCGGAAAGAGCAGAGAAGATTTACGAAGAATGTATTCGACAATTGAGTGAAAAACTGGGAAAAAACATCGCAACCGGGGAATTTGGAGGAGACATGAAAATCGAATTGATCAATGACGGACCTGTGACGATCATTATCGATACGGAATACAAATGGTAGTGGTATGAAAATAAATGATTATCAACAACGGGTGGATCATTGGATCAAAACATATGGAGTCAGGTACTTCGATGAACGAACCAATGGATTGATTCTGATGGAAGAAGTTGGTGAGTTGGCCCGGTTGTTAGCCCGTATTTATGGAGAGCAATCCTTTAAAATTAAAATTGATGAAAAAAAGGAATTGAAAAACGAGATTGGAGACGTTCTATTTGTATTGACTTGTTTGGCAAATCAGATGAATATCAATTTGGAAGAGGTCATCGAAGAAAATTTTGCGAAAAAAACGCTACGGGATAACAAAAGGCACCAGAATAATCCCAAACTCAAAGAATAATTCCAGGTTGAAATTTTCCAGATCATACGGCCAAACAAAATACAGCAGCTAATGAAATTGTACGGATGTCTGATCATGAACATATTACCACAACCTCGGATACCTATAAAAACCAAATTAATGGGTTGATGACCATTACTGAAGCAATCAATGAAAATGCTTCAATTTCCCAGCTTTTTGATATTTATAAAGCCGCGATTCAAAGACATTACCAGCCCAGCGACATCACGCTTTGTATTAACACCGTAGAAGGGATGCAGGTATATTCTTCAGATCCGACCAAATCCTGGAAAGAATATGCACCTGTATATCACAAATTTGGTAAACAAAAATCCAAATATCTCCGATCTCATAACGGGGAGGTTTTTATACCGGTCTACCACAAGAACCATCTTATCGCTCTCGTTCATCTCAACGACATGGACTATTGGGACAAAGAGGAACTCGATTTTCTAAAAACCATAACCAATTTTGTCGCGATAGCCATCGAAAATAAAAGGTTGTTCAAACAACGCATTGACCAGGAAAATTACCGAACCCAATTGGGATTGGCCCGACAAATTCAGCACTCCCTCATGCCTCACCATTTTGCGGACTCCCGGGAACTGGAATTTAAAACGCTGTATATCCCCCACAGTGAAATCGGAGGGGATTACTTTGATTTTTTCCACATCAAAAACAGTCATGTCAGCATTTTCTGTATTGCTGATGTAGCTGGTAAAGGGATACCTGCTGCTCTTTTAATGGCCAATTTACAAGCGAGTCTGCGACGGTTGAGTATTAATTTCACAGATTTGAAATACCTTCTCAGTGGATTAAATAAAGCTGTGTTTGAGTCGACAAAAGGAGACCGACTTGTGACTATATTTTTAGCAGCCTACGATGTCGTCAAAAACGAATTGCAATACATCAACGCGGGTCACCCTTATCCCATCCTTCAAACCAAAAATCAGGGAAGCCGGTTTTTGAAAAATGGAACTACACCCATAGGAATTTCTGAAACCTTGCCAGAAGTTTCGGTAGGAACCGAAATCATTCAGGATGAAACAGTTATATTTGCGTACACCGATGGCCTGGAGGAATTGCGGAATAGCCACGGACATATGATGGGGCATCAGAAAATACTGACTACTCTGCATAAAATGCCGTTTGGTGAAATCGAACTGATCACCGAAGAAATTGAAGGGTTCATCGAAAAATTTAAAGAAAATGAACCAATTGGGGATGATATCACTGTTTTATTGTGTAAGATTAAACCTGATGGAATAGTTCAGTAACCTATGCGCAATTATAAAGACAAAACTCTGGCAGCTTTATTGGCTTTGTTTGGCGGGATTTTTGGTTTGCACCGATTTTACCTTGGCCAAAACGGGAAAGGTTTTATCATGATCTTGTTATCAATCTTTACTTTGGGGGTTGTAACATCGATTATAGGGATAATAGATTTTGTCGCTTTTTTGTCCATGAGCCAGGAAACATTCGATTTTAAATACAATAATCCGGATGATATCGTGCGACGTTCCCCCCGGTACAGATCTTACGACCGGCGCTATCAAACGAGCGAATTTGCAGGCCAGGGAAATTCCCCGTATCGGAGAGATCGAAGAATAAAAAAGGCAGAATACCAGCGTCAAACAAACCAAAAGAAATCCGGACCGAAAAAATCCAGAAAAACCAAACGCAAATCACGTAAGCAAGATTTGAAGACCATCAATGCCCTGCAAGAATCGGGGATTGAAAAATTTCGAGATTATGACATTGAAGGGTCTATACGAGATTTTAAAAAAGTTCTCGAATTGGATCCTTATCATATAGCAGCACATTTTAATCTGGCATGTGCCTATTCCCAGATTGAGAAACCCGAAAAAACGATGCGCCATATCCATTATGCCGTCAGTGCAGGATTCAATGATTTCAACCGGATTAAAACCCATGAAAAATTAGCTTATGCCCGAATTCAGCCTGAATGGGAAGAATTTGAAAAAAATGGCTTCATTCTTGAGGTACAAGCTATGAATAAGGAAACCTCTGAGAAAGAGAAAACTCAGGACATTGAGTTAAAAGAAACAGGAAATGTGCAACAGGAGAATGAAAATAAACTAAACAACGATCCATCAGGCGATTTGTTAGTTCATTTGAAGAACCTGAAAGAACAACGGGAAAAAGGCATCATCACAGAAGTAGAATTTGAACTTGAACGAAGGAAATTGATGTCATCCTGACAATTAAGACCATTATGATTACGAGAGACCTAATATCAACCAATTTTAGATTGGCCTCCATAACCAATACTGCTGAAGAAGCATTAGAGATTTTGGATTACAACAAAACGCGCCACCTTCCTTTACTGAAAAGTAAGGCATTTCTAACGGTGGTCGATGAGGAGACATTAAAAAGTGAACCCCCGAATACTCCCCTGTCGGAATTCACCAAAACAGGCATACGTGCGTTTGTGCGTACCAACGACCATATCCTGGAGGCTGCCAAGAAAATGTACACCGAACATTTGACGGTCATGCCCGTCCTGGATGAAGAAGATACTTTCGTCGGGGTGATTACGCAGGAAAAATTATTCAATTCTTTAATTTCCAATTATGACCTGGATGCAGAAGGAAGCCTTTTGGTTATCGAGGTATCCCAACAAAATTTTCATTTGTCGGAACTGATTCGGATTTTGGAACAGGAGTCGGTACACGTTTTTTCCGTTCTGGTTTCCAGAGAAACATTACCCGACATTGAGATTACCCTGAAAACCGATCTCAAAGATATCAATTCCATTATTCAAACGCTGGATCGATATTCGTACAAAGTCAAAGCCTATTACGAAGAGAATGACTACAGTCATCAACTCAAAGATCGCTATGAAGCACTGATGTCCTACCTGAACGTGTAAAAAGATGACAATTGGAATTTTTGATGAAATGTTCCACGGGAAACATTGAAATAGGAAGTCGTATCTGCGGTATTCTATATTATCTCTAACTCAAGTTCCTATAATTGACCTTGTAGATGCTACATGTGAAAAATAAAATGGTTTCTGTTACTTTTTTTGCTGAAAAAAAGTA
>CALGAA010000328.1 GCA_937952445.1 uncultured Bacteroidota bacterium
AGAGCACTTCAATGGCTTTTTGACGGTACCAACGATTTTTATGGTAGAGCAATTCCACCAATTGGGTGCTGGTATAGGAAGTCAAATCAAAGGGTTGGTAGCCCGTCGAACTTCCTTTTGCCCGCAACCGGTATACGCGTCCGCTGGTTTTGTCCCAGGTATCTCTCGGATCTACGTGGGACAACCGGCTGTCATACCAGTCCGTGACATACACCATGCCATCGGGGCCGGTTTGGATGTCGATCGGACGGAACCAGCGATCTTCCGTGTTGAGGATAATTCCCAGATCCTTCGTGCTGATGGTCGATCCGTTTTGGGAAGCTTTCGTGAGCATGACGTTCCCCTGGAGTGGATTGAGCGCGATAAAATTGCCGGTAAACCGTTCGGGTAATTGGTTTCCTTCGTATCGATGAATGGCGTGGGTGAAACGCGATTTTTCACCTTCAAAACTCATATCTGGTAAAAATCCAAAGGCGTAAGGATTGGTCAGGGGGCCGTGTTTCCCCCAGGCTTTTTCGTAGTAGGCGCCTTGTTTGAAATATGGACCGCGACCATACCCGTTGTCCCCGGAATAAATCCGTCCCTGAGAATCAAATTCGAGGTTGAACGTATTGCCACCTCCTTCTGCGAAGATCTCGAAAATCTGGGTCTCGGGATGATAGCGCCAGATGGCCTGGCCGGCGAAATAGACTTCCGGGGTGGCCGCCGATTTTACCGTGGAAGTGGTCGTACTTCCCTGCGCTCCGTAGAGCCATCCGTCCGGACCCCATCGCAGGCTGTTGGCCACGGCATGCGTATCCTGCAACCCAAATCCGCTCAAATGCACCACGGGATCGCCATCGGGTACTCCGTCGCCATCGGGATCCGGGTAGGAAATGAGATACGGTGGATTGAGTACCCATATCTGTCCACGACCCTGTACGGCGCTGGTGGCTATATTGAGCCCGGTGACCCCGTCTGTGGACTTGTCAAAGGTGCCGTCCCCATCGGTATCTTCAAAAATGGTAATTTTATCGGCTCCTTTCAGACCTGCGGGCGGTGGTTCCGGTACTCGATCAAATTGGAGCCTCAGGTGGTTGTCCAGTCCGGTGATTTTGACACCTTCGGGGAACGGGTACTGATTGTAATGCACGACCCACATCCGCCCTTTGGTGTCGAAGCTGATTTCCAGGGGTTGATTGACCAGGGGTTCGCTCAGTACCAGATCCATTTCCAGATCGTCCGCGACGTCAAAGGCTTTGAGGGCATCTTCAGCGGGAACGGGTGGTGATTCGTCTGTGAGGGCTCCCCGTCCGGGAAACGCTTCCAGCAAGCGCGCTACTTCATCGTTGGCGGCGCGATCGGCCAGGGTAGTCGTCGATTCCTCCGGTGACTGGCAAGCCAGGAAGAAGAGGATGAATAGTGTCGGGAGAATTTTGAAATAATGTGGCATGGTATATATAAAGTGTACGTTACCAAATATAAGAAAAGATGTTGAAGTGAAAGTACTACTTTGGGTTATCACAAAAAATCTGAAATTAAACCCTGAATTTTGCTATGTATTGTGGAAGTAATATAGCGCGAAGACCAAATCAGTTTTTTGACTTTTAGTCAATTTAGGAGTTTGCACTTTCTTTGCATAAAGATTGAAAAAGGTAATCATCAGGTAGCCAATGTGTTGCATCGAGGTTATTAAATAGAATATAATATTGTATAAATAACATGTTTAGTTGGATCAGGATGCTGTTAAGATAACTCATGGTCAATAATATCGTAAAAAAAATTAAATAAAAGTTATCAATAAATTTAAGA
>CALGAA010000329.1 GCA_937952445.1 uncultured Bacteroidota bacterium
TACGAGATTCTGCTGTGTGACTGGAGTTCAGACGTGTGCTCTTCCGATCTAATTGTCCGCAGGCGCCTACAGCTATACCGTCTCGTACGACGAATGTGTGGATTCTCAGGACATCGTGATCGAAGAAGGAACTTCAAACATTCCCGAACTGATCCATACCAACGCATGTCTCCTGGATGGAACCTTTGAAGTAACGCTGGAAGATTCTGCCCGGGCGGTGCAATGGAGCATTGGTGATCATGTACTTCCCTATTTTTCCGGATCGTTTCCGACCAACCAGGAATTGATGTTTCAAATTGAAACCACCGAAGGGTGTTCCGAGGAGGTCACCCTCCGCGTAGACGAAAGGCCATGGCTGGACCAATTGGTATTTACGGAGCCCGGGAATCTGGAAGCTTTCCCCGGGTTGGAAACGAGTGAACTCAGCGATTATGGTTGGAGTCGGCGCGATACAATTTTGTGTGACAACTGCCTGGACTACAACGAACCACAATTACAGCCCGGGACCTATGTGTTTTATGCGGTACAATTCCCGGGATGTCGACGGGATACCGTACTGGTGGTGAATGAACCCGAACTGACATTCCCGATGCCCAACGTGATCACCCCGACAGGAAATCAAAACCGAATGTTGCAGATTTTTGATCCGTTGGGTAAGATGGCGATGGTGATGGAGTTTCAGGTTTTTGATCGTTTCGGAAACGTTTTGTTTCAAAAATTTGATTTTCTCCCGGACGACGATGCCACCATCAACTGGCCCAACGGGTCGGCAACGGAATTGCCCAACGTGATCATATGCATCGCACGGATTATGAGTAAAGAAGGCGAAGAGGTCACGACGAAACAGGATGTTTTGATATTGCGATGAATTTTGGCTTAACGGACTATTCTGCTTAAGATTAAAGATCGGACTGTCCCTGTAGTCGTCCATTTGGATCTACTGCCCCGGGATTGAACTTTTTCAGTGCAATTTATTTCCATAACTTTACATTTTGAGATTCGGATTCTCAAATCGGCGCCACCGAAAGGGTACCTCAAAACCGGAGCAGACACAAAATCAATATGAAAGCTGAGATTCTTTTACCGCTTCCTGTCCCTACTACCTATAGCTATTTGGTTCCACCGGAATTGCTGGAGGAGGTTGAGTTTGGTAAAAGAGTTGAGGTACAGTTCGGTCAAAAAAAGTTGTACACGGGGCTCATCGTGACGCTGTCCGACGAAATTGAGGGAGAAGATTTGAAATTCATCCGTAATGTACTCGATGACGAGCCCGTGATCCGCGACATTCATTTAAAATTTTGGCGTTGGCTATCCGAATATTACTGTGCCTTTCTGGGTGAGGTGATGAACGCAGCCTTACCCTCCCCCCTTAAAATCGATAGTGAAACCGTACTCCTCCTGAATGAAGACCATGATTTTGATGAAATGGAATTGGGGGATGGCTCTTTTCTGATCTCCGATGCGCTTTCGATTCAAAATGAGTTGACCTGGGGGGAAATTCAGGATATTCTCAACAAGAAAAGCATTAAGAAAAACGTCAACGAGTTGATCGAAGCTGGCATCGTCGAGGTGAAAGAAAAAGCCAGGGTGAAGAATACCCACGAAACGGTCAAAACCCTGATGTGGCAGGAACCATACCGAAAGGAGCGGAAGAACGTCATGGATTTGGTGAGCCGGTCGGAAAAACAAACGCGGGCTCTGCTGGCCTTTATGGCGTTGAGTCGGGAGAAAAAACCGCCCATTTCGCGATACGAAGTCATGACCCGTTCGGAAACTGATCATGGGACCATTCGCGCGTTGATGAAAAAAGGCATCATCGAAGAAACGAAGATCAAGAAAAACTTTCTGAGTGACCTCGTTTTCCGAAAAGGAATGCTTCCTCCACTGGTCGATTTCCAGAAGAAAGCGATGGCCGAAATGGAAGAGGCATTCCGAAATCATATGGTGGTGTTGCTCGAGGGGGTAACCGGAAGTGGGAAGACCCGGATATACCTAGAATGGATTCGCAAAATCAACGATGAAGGGAAGCAAATCCTGTTCATGATTCCGGAAATTGCTTTGACGACGCACATTATCCATCGCCTGGAAACCATATTCGAATCGGACGTGGTGGTTTATCACAGCCGGGTGTCTGAAAAAAGCCGCATGGAGGCCTATCACAGTGTTCGGTTTGGTGCGCCCCTGGTCATTGGCACCCGATCAGCGTTGTTGTTGCCATTCCAAAACCTGGGATTGATCATTGTTGATGAACATGACCGTTCGTATAAGCAAATCAATCCGGCGCCGAGGTATCACGGTCGGGATAGCGCAGTCTATTTAGGTCATTTGACCGGAGCCCGGGTAATTTTGGGATCCGCTACTCCGTCGATGGAATCTCAGATAAATGTAAAAGAGGCCCGGTATGGACATGTCCGGATGGCCCAGCGATTTGGATTGATGTCGATGCCTGAAATCGAAATCGTTGATATGCGCCAGGTCAAAATGACGCCAGAGCAAGCGGAGATCGGATTTTCACCCCAGTTGCTGCAAACCATAAACGAAACACTCGATGGGGGGCGTCAGGTGATGGTATTTCAAAATCGCCGGGGCTTTGCCTCCGTGTATTTATGTGGTCATTGCGGGTTCATCATCACCTGTGATTCCTGTGATGTCAGCATGACCTACCATAAGTTTTCGGACAAACTTCAATGCCATTATTGCCGCAAAGAGAAACCAAAACCTCGGGAGTGCCCCTCCTGTAATTCGTGGGATATGCATTTATATGGAATGGGGACGGAAAAACTGGAGGAACAACTGGGCGTATTGCTCCCGGGAGTGCGGATTGACCGGATGGATTACGATACGGCATCAGGAAGGACCCGTCTGGAGAAAATTCTGACCCGATTTGCCAATAATGATACGCAAATATTAGTCGGTACCCAGATGATTGCAAAGGGACTGGATTTCGAAAATGTTGGCCTGGTGGTGGTTCCCAAAGCAGATCAGTTATTTGCTTTTCCGGATTTCAGGGCTGCGGAATATGCGCTCCAGATGCTCCGGCAGGTGAGTGGTCGATCCGGAAGGAAAAAAGAAAAAGGACGGGTGATGATCCAAAGCTATGATCCCAGTCATATGGTATTGCAAAGCCTGCTGTCAGGGAACGACGATCCGTTTTATCATAAAGAACTCGAAGAACGAAAACTGTTTCAGTTTCCGCCCTATTACCGATTGGTAAAAGTGACCTTTCGCAACAAAGACCAGAATAAGAACAATCGTATCGCTTATGAATTCTCCAATTTTCTTAAGCCGGATTTTGGCGACCGGGTCAGTACTCCGGTTATGCCTATGGTCAGTTTTATTAATCATTATTACCTTTTAGACGTATTCGTCAAGTTGCACCGAAGTCGTTCGGAAGGCGACAATTTCCGCGCGCGTATGGATTATTTTATCCGGGAGGTCCGTAGTCGGGCAGGATATAGTAACTTTCGAATCATCGTGGACGTAGATCCTGTCTGATCTATGATGTGGAAACGCATTTGACAGGCCCAGTCTCAAGTTCCTAAAAATGACCTTGTAGATGCTACGTGTGAAAAATAAAATGGCCTCTGTTACTTTTTTTGCTGAAAAAAAGTAACCAAAAAAGCAGCCCTCTGCAAAG
>CALGAA010000330.1 GCA_937952445.1 uncultured Bacteroidota bacterium
AAGAATTACAGGGCAATGGACTATTACATTAATTTCACAATCATGAGGAATTTCCGGGTCTTTGACCATGTAGAACACAGGAAAGTAATGTACCTTTATGAGGGACAATAGGTTATAAAATTAAATACTATTATATGAAAAACCATACTCTCCTTTTTTTAAGTTTATTTTTGTTGTTCAACTCTTGCACCTCCGATTCAGAAAATGCGATGGCGAATGGAGGGAAGGAAAAAGGAATGTTTGAAGGAAAAAGTATAGTGGATCTGACCCACGATTTTTCGGACGAAACAGTCTATTGGGTAACTGCCAAGGAATTTGAATTGGATACGGTGGCCTTCGGAGAAACCGAGAAAGGATATTTTTATTCGGCATTTAATATCTCCACGGCCGAACACGGAGGCACACATATCGATGCTCCCATCCACTTTGCCAGGGACAGGCAATCCGTCGATGAAATCCCTTTGGACCGGCTGATGGGTTCCGCGATCAAGATCGATTTGACCGATAAAGCGAAGGACAATCCGGATTATCAGGTTACGGTTGCGGATCTGGAAAAATGGGAGTCCGATCACGACCAGAAGATTCCAGATGGCAGCATCGTCCTGCTTGAAACCGGATTCGCCGCTCATTATCCCGACAAAATGACTTACCTGGGTACGTGTGAGCGCGGGCACTCTGCGTTGGATAAAATGCATTTTCCCGGCCTTTCACCGGAAGCTGCTTCCTGGTTGGTGGAGAATCGCAACATCAAATCGATCGGTCTGGATACGCCCAGTATTGACTATGGTCAATCAACTGATTTTCAAAGCCATGTTATTTTATTGTCGGAAAATATTCCAGCCTTTGAAAACTTGACCAATTTGGATCAGTTGCCCGGTCAGGGCTTCGATGTGATTGCGCTGCCGATGAAAATCAAAGGGGGTAGTGGGGGACCACTTAGGATCGTGGCACTGGTGGATTGAAAAGGACGTACCATCTCTGGAGTCGACTGATACGGAAATGAAAGTCTTCAGGAAATAAAAATATACAAAGCGAGATTATTCTGCAAGCGCAAAGCAGGGCCCGGCCACGGGTAACGTTTGCCCATCCGCACCAGTGCAGATGACATGGGAGATGGGTTTTTATTTTACACAAAATAGTTGTTTATTTGGGGATTATGAACAGACGCGAAGCCATAAAACGAACGACATTGTGGACTGGTGCGGGTTTGCTGGCACCTGGAATTTTCGCAGCTTTACAGAGTTGCGCCAATCGGGATCCCGAATTGGATTGGAAGCCGCTTGTTTTGACACCTGAACAAGTGGTTCAGTTGGATACCCTGGCGGATACTATTGTTCCCCAAACCAATTCACCTTCCGCTTCCCAGGTACGGGTTTCTGAATTTATTGATCTGATTATGTCCGATGTGATAACCGATGATCAAAGCGAATCCGTCCATCATGTTCTTCATCAATTGGAGGCATTTAGTAAATCCCGTAAAGCACAATCCTTTACCGATCTAACGCCTGAGGAATGCTCAGATTTGGTCGGTTTTATTGATTCTGCTGCTTTTTCGGATGAACAAACAGATGAGATGAATCCGAAATTTTTGACCGATTACCGCTATCTGAAATCCTTGATTTTAATGGCTTATTTCACTTCGGAAGAAGGCGTGAAACAAAATTTGGAATATGTGGTAATTCCCGGAGAATTTGAATCGTGTATAGATTTACCGGCGGACGGTAAGATCATGGTTGGTAATCACATGTAGTCTGATCAAAAGTTAAAAATAATTTGAACGTGGAAAAAACATACGATGCCATAGTAATTGGTTCCGGTATGACCGGTGGATGGGCAGCTAAGGAATTGACGGAGAAAGGATTGAAAACGCTGGTATTGGAACGCGGAAGAGAAGTGCGGCATCTTCAGGATTATCCCACTATGAACAAAGCCCCGTGGGAGTTTAAATACCGCAAACTGGATAGTCATAAGGTGAAGGAGGAATATCCTATCCAAAGTCGAAAGTACAATTTTAGTGATGCCTCCAAGCATTTTTTTGTCAAAGATAGCGAGCACCCCTACGATTTTCCGGAAGACAAGCCGTACTGGTGGTTCCGGGGATATCAAACCGGGGGAAGATCGCTGATTTGGGGGCGGGGAGCCTACCGCTGGAGCGATTACGAGTTTGATGTGCACAAAACAGATGGACACGGAGTGGATTGGCCGATTCGGTACAAAGATATCAAGCCGTGGTATGATTACGTCGATCGGTTTATTGGAGTAAGTGGAAGTATGGAGGGGCTTGAACAATTTCCGGATGGAATATTTCTGGAGCCAGTGGAACTAAATTGTGTTGAAAAGGAAATCAAAAAGCGCATCGAAGCGCATTACCCCGACCGCACCCTTATTCCCAACCGCATTGCGCATTTGACCAAGGTGCAGCCGGGACAATTCAAAGGACGTTCCCAATGCCAAAATCGGAATATGTGCCACAGAGGTTGTCCGTTTGGGGCATATTTTAGCAGCAACAGCTCGACGCTCCCCGCTGCAGCCGAGACCGGAAATCTGACCATGATTCACCACGCCATCGTCGAATCCATACTGTATGATGAACAAAAAGACCGTGCTACGGGGGTTCGGGTTATTGATGCTGAAACCGAAGAGGTAACTGAGTTCCACGCCCGCGTGATCTTTTTGTGTGCTTCAACAATCCCTTCCACAGCGATTTTGATGCGTTCGCAGTCCAATCGGTTCCCCAATGGACTGGGAAATACGAGCGGGGTATTGGGGCATTACCTGATGGATCATCACAAATCCGTGACAGGATCGGGGCGGTTTGAAGGGATGCTGGATAAAACCTATTCAGGGTACCGCCCAACTGGTGTGGCCATTCCACGGTTTGTTAATCTAAAAGTGAAGGAAACAGGCTTTTCACGAGGATATGGAATTTGGGGGGGAGCCAGCCGACAAGGACTCAATTTTTATCAACCAGGGATAGGAGAAGAACTGAAATCTCAGATTACCCGGCAAGGTCCGTGGTATTTTGGATTGCAGGGCTATGGAGCCTGTCTGCCTTATTACGAGAACAGGATTGAACTCGACCCGGATAAAAAGGACAATTGGGGGCTTCCCATGATTAAAATTACGGCTGAATTTAAGGAGAATGAATTCGCGATGCGAAAGCATATGGAGGAACAAATTCGAGAAATTCTTGAAGTCATTGGGTTGTCCGACATTCATACTTCCTCTCCCGATCCGGTACACGGGGATTCGGTACACGAGATGGGTACGGCGCGGATGGGGCGTGATCCGGAAACATCTTTCCTCAACGCCTACAATCAAAGCCATGAGGTTCCCAATTTGTTCGTCACCGATGGAGCTGCGATGACTTCATCGGGTCATATGAGTCCCTCTCTCACTTATATGGCGCTTACCGCCAGGGCCTGTGACTATGCCATCAGGCAAATGAAGGATGGGGTGATTTGACCATATATGGGATTTTTGGGGTCAATGCGAAACCAGGACCTCGGAGTCGAAGACTGAAGATGCAGTAACCATCTTTGTGAAGGCGGGTTGGCATTTTTTGAGCTAAAGCTTGTACGTGAGCTGAGGCGCCTTTGCAGAGGGCTGCTTTTTTGGTTGGTTTTGGTCGGTAAAGGAAAAGGAAAAGAGACAATTTTACTTTTCACATGTAGTTTCTACCGGGGCACTTATGGGAACTTGTGTTAGTCCTCTCAATAGTACACTCAATCCAGCCAATTGTGTTGTTGCAGGATTCGAATCCCTTCCACACGAAGATCTCCTGCGTTTTCCGTGGTGGAAGTGAACGGGTTAAACGATTCCGACAGTGTAGCCAGCGGACGATTGAACAAGCCAATGTATAAAATATCCTTTTCGGGAATTGATATCATAAATCCCCGGAATCCACCCTGCCACCCCGTATGGGATATGATTTTTACCCCAAATTCATTCGTAGGCCATGATCGATCGGCAATAAACCAACTCAATCCTACGTCGGGTTTGTGGTCGCCCTGCCAATTTGGGGGAATATAAACCTCCCTGGATTGACGGATTCTTTCTGCCGGTAAAAAAAGGCTTTTTTGAATGGCCTCCTCATATTTGGCCAGGTCCAGTACCGAAGACCACACCCCTCCATTTCCGGCGGCTGCAAAGGTAGGTTCCTCTCCATAATCAAGTTCGACAAATGCTCCGTCCTGCGGGATGTACCCATGCGCCACCCCATGTTCAGGATGAGGTCCATCCGTAATGGTGCTGTGGTCCATTCCGGATGGTGTGAAAATGGTCTCCCGTATGAAGTCTTGCCACTTTTGACCAGTTGTTTGTTCGATGATCAACGCCAACCCGTTGAAAGCGGGATTGGAATATTCGAATTGCTGACCCGGCATGAAATGAAGGGCCTCAGTCTGATAAAGAGGAGCAAAGTTTTCCTCATCCCGGGCAGTAAGGTAAAATTCAATTTCTTCCTGAACCCTTCGCAGGTCGGGCAGACCTGAGGTATGAGTCAACAGGTGCTTGATCCGAACCTTTCGGGCTATTTCCGGATTTTCAAATTGGGGAAAATACGTCACGAGGGAATCTTCCAGCGTAAGTTGCCCGGCCTCTTCCAGGATTAAAATACCATACGCGACGAAGGTTTTGGAAATGGAGCCGGTGTTGAAGACGGTATTGGGAGTTATTTTTTCGCTGCTTTCGAGGTCAGCCAGACCATAGCTTTTCAGAAAAACAGTTTCATTGTTTTTCTTTACGAGAACCACCCCGCCAGGTTGGTCTGGAAGGAACAATTCGTCGTATAGATTTTCAAATTCATGCTCTATTTCCATGTGCTGATTGGTACATGAAGCAAAAAGACAAAGTGCCCCGATTGTGGTGAGCACGCTACTCCTCACGGCAGGAATAATGCTGTTCCTGATCACCCCGGTTTGTTCTTTTTCCGTGCTTCAGAACAAGCGAATACTGAAGCACCAACTACGCCCGCTTCATTTTTGAGGGAAGCTGGAATCACCCGGTAATTCACGTTTATATAATCCTGAAACTTATCAAATCTTTTGCTAATCCCACCGCCGATAATGACCGTATCCGGTGAGAACAATCGGTCGAGATGATGGAGGTATCCGTTGAACCGTTTCCCCCAGGCTTTCCAGGAAAGGTTTCCTTTTTTACGTGCGACATTGGAAACGTAACGTTCGTAGATATCACCTTTAAAATGCAGGTGACCCATTTCGGTGTTGGGGATCATCTCTCCATTGTAAAAAATGGCGGAACCGATACCTGTGCCTACCGTCAGGAATATGATCAATCCATTCCGATCGTAATCTCCGGTGCCAAAGGTCAATTCTGCAATTCCGGCAACATCCGCATCATTTGCAACATAAAAATCCCGGTCAAATTCCTTCTTAAAGTGTTTGGTGATATTGACATGGTACCAACTATCATCCACGTTGGTAGCCGACCAGGCTACACCTTGTTTGATGATTGCGGGAAAACCCACCCCGACAAATCCATCGTAATCCGGAAAATGAGTTTTCAATGATTTCTTGATTACCTTGGTCACGGCTTTTACCGTCCCGGGTTTTGGAGTCAGGTATTTGAATCGCTCCGTGAGCAATTTGCCCGTGGAAACGTCCGTAATACCCATTTTGATGCCGGTGCCTCCTATGTCAATACCCAGGATGCCTTCCGATTTTTTCATTTTTATTTAATTTCTATAACTTTCATGGTGACATCTTCTACAGGGCGGTCACCCGGACCTGTGGGAGTTTGTGCAATTTTATCGATGATATCAAATCCTTTGATGACCCGGCCGAAGACGGTGTATTGGCCATCGAGGAAAGGGGTTCCGCCATGCTTCAGATATGCTTCTATTTCATCCTCCTGATAGTCGATTCGATTGCGTTGGCTGTAGGTGCTGAGTTGATCCCGTGTTACCTCACCGCCATGGACGATGTAAAATTGCGAACCTGATGATTTTCGCTCCGGATTGACCGCATCTCCCTGACGAGCTGCTGCCAGGGCACCTTTGATGTGCTTATGGTTGGCCTGCATTTCGGATGGAATTTGGTATCCTGGCCCGCCGGCACCCAGGCGCGCATTGGATGATGCTCCTCTGGATTCAGGGTCACCTCCCTGTATCATAAATCCGTCAATCACCCGATGAAACAGCAGGCTATCGTAAAACCCTTTTCGCGTCAATTCAAGGAAATTTTGTTTGTGTTGCGGGGTGTCATCATAAAGTTCCACGATCAAATTTCCATACGGGGTTTGAATTTCAACCAAGGATTTTTCAGGTGATGTGATCATAATGGTTTGGGTTTGAATTCTTGATTTTTTCTCATTAATAGCCTGAAGGGTGACTTCGTATTCGCCAGGCTTATAATAGGTGTGGGTCGGATTTTCGAGAAAACTCGAATCGCCATCACCAAAGGTCCATTTGTAAAAATTAGCCTTTTCAGATTCATTGTGAAATTGAATCTCAGCGGGTGCAGGTACTTCCGTCGGGGAGGCCGTGAATTTGGAAATGGGGCGGTTGCAGGCGGCCGTCAACGCTATGAAACCAATGAGTGTTAAGAACTTATAGGCCATTAACCTTCGGCGCATCAGAAATGATCGTTGATTGTACGGTTTTAGCATCGGCTTAATCTAATGTTTTCATCATCATGATTACGTCTTCCACTGGCCTGTCGTTGGCATCCCTCGCCAGTCGGGAAATCTTTTTAACGATGTCCATTCCTTCCGTCACTTCTCCAAAAACGGAATATTCTTTGTCAAATTGGGGAATGCCCCCTACTAATTTGTATAATCTTCGCTGTTCAGGCGTGTAGGTGAATCCACGTTCCTGCTCAATTTGGTCCAATTCAGCATCGGTGACCGGATGTCCGACCACGATAAAAAATTGGGAACCAGATGATTCCTTTCGCGGATTGACTTCGTTGGACAACCGGGCTCCGGAAACGGCTCCATAAGTATGGACATACCTAAAATCAGGGGCTATGGTATAATCCACATTTCCACGTCCCAGGAATTTTCCTTTTGGAGCATGGCGCGATTCAGGGTCACCGCCCTGTATGATGACGTCCGGGATGACCCGATGGAATAGCAGACTGTCGTAAAAACCTTCTTCAGCAAGTTTTATAAAGTTTTTCTTGTACTGTATCGTTTCGTCGTACAACCGGATTTCAAAATTACCCTGATTGGTGGTGACTTCTACGCGGGACGGGGACGACCCACTGCACCCAAAAAGCATGGTCAGAGCCAGAGTTAGGGTGCAAAATGCTAAATTCCTATAGGTGTTTCGAGATCTTTTTTCACCGCTGTTCATCATCATGCCTCCACGTACGCCGGGACGATCTGTCAAAAAATATTTTGAAATGCCGTTAAGGGATCCTGACATTTGATGCACCAGGCTTTCATTTTTCCAGGTCCTAATCCACCTGTATTTCATCCTCGAATACTTTGGTTTTAAAATATTGAATGATCCTGGTTTTCATCCAGGCTTCCTGGTCCTTCACTCCTTTGATATCGAACGGTTTCAATTGCTCAAAATGTGGCCATCCTTCTTCGTCCAGCGCATGAAATTGATAGTATCCCTCCATCTCCAGCAAGGTGCACGCGGCAATATTCATCAGGTCACGTTTTTCTTCTTTCGTCCATTTTTCCCTGGCCTGCCCCAGTTCTCGTATCCCGATCAGCAATAAGATATTGTTGAGGTCAGGCAAATTCTCCTGGTCCATCAAATCTTTTAAAAAATGCCGGATTCGCAGCCATTCAAAATCTTTTTCCCACTCTTCCATTGACTCCAATGATTTTCGTGCCAAATATACTATTATTTTTTCTGACGAAACGAAAGGTTGACCGCTCGTTGGGCTGCTGGCCACGATGCCAGCAAACAGATCACGATGACCACCGAATAGGCCAACACAAAATCGGGCCATTCCAGCTGGCTGGGGTATTCATTAACGATCATGCCTTCCCCCATCCGCAGAAGGCCGAAGGTTTTGTGGGCGCCGTATATCAATAACGTGATCACCGTTCCGATGGCGATGCTGGTCAGGGCATAGAAACCACCCATTTTAAAAATAATTTGACGAATGTGTCTCTTCCGTGCTCCCATTGCCTTGAGTATGCGAAAATGATCACTTTTTTCGATGACGATCATCCAGATACATCCCACCAGGTTGAACGCGATCAGGATAATGGTAAAAATGACGATAATATAACCGATCCATTTTTCAATGTTCATGAGTTTGTAGAGGTCTTCATCTTGCTGATACTGATTCTTGATCGATATAGCCTGATCTACGAATATCGTTTGCAGTTGCTCTCGTACGGAAGCTTCCCGATTGGGGTGGTCCAGTTTGAGATGAAGTCCGCTGTATTTTCCTTCAGGATACCCAATCAGGGATCGGACGAAATCCAGTGGCGCGTAGGCATGTCCTGATCCATCCTCCTGCAGTACGCTGAACGTGGCTGAAGGCTGAATGCTTTGCCTGTTCAATAAATCCTGGCCGAGTATGGTGGGTCCGGAAGATCGGGGGAAGTACGTATCTACTGCTTTGAACGGGTCGTTTATGACCACGTTGAGATTGCGTTTGAGTGTGGTGCCCAGAATCAATTGCGGTTGCCCATCTGTATAAAAATTCATCTCACCCAGGGAGCGATAAGGTCTCAGGTCGACTACGGAAAAATAATTTTCCGGAACACCGTAAAGCGTGGCCACGAGGTTGTTGTTGTCGTACGAAAAGAGAACCGTTTCCGAGATCACCGGGGCTGTAGCTGACACGCCCGGGATGGTTTTGATCTGCTGCAGTTGGGTAGGTGAAATGTCGAGGCTTTTACCGGTCTGTGGGGTGATATGCAGATCTGGATTGGTCTGGCCAAACATCGAAAGGAGCAAGCCTTCGAATCCGTTGAAAACACTCCCGACGAGTAAGAGGACAGTCATCCCTATGGTCAGGCCCAATACGCTCAGCGAACTGATGTAATTGATGAAGTGATTTTTCTTCCGTTTGTAAAAATACTTCCAGGCGACCTGGGTTGATATTGACATTTACTGACTGATATCCGGTGTTTGCTGACCTACTCCCATCGATGCGTAAACCGCATTTTGGATCTTAGATCTATAATTATGTAAACTTAGCAAATTTGGACGATTTGGATAGTTGGGATAAGTCCGGTTTGATAGGAAAATGTACACCAATTCGTTGGCGGGGTCAGCCCAGGCTGCCGTACCGGTAAATCCGTAATGCCCAAAAGTTTCCGGACTGGCCAAAAATCCGATGTTGCATTTATCCTCATGTGCATCGAGGGATTTCATATCAAAACCGATGGCGCGTCTTTTGTCCTGCGGATGCCGGGTGGTGAATTCCCGGACTGTGGACGGTCGGAATATTTCCTTGCCACCATAGCTGCCTTCGTTGATCAACATTTGGAAAAATACCGCCAGATCACGGCAATTGGAAAACAAACCTGCGTGCCCACTGATTCCATCGGTCATCGCCGCTCCCATGTCGTGCACGTACCCATGCACAGTGCCATAACGGAAATAACTATCCTCCTCTGTAGGAACTATTTTATCCAGGGGAAAATACTTGTAGGGCTGGAAGGCGGTATGCGTCATGCCGAGGGGTTCGAAAATCTGTTCGGTGGTAAATTCCGAGAGCGTCTTCCCCGACAGGTTTTTCACGATCCTGGCAATGAGATAGAATCCCAGATCACTATACTTGTAATCCCTTCGTTTGCGTAAGGGGGTGTCAAGAATCATTTTGAAAATGGTATCCGGATAGTCCGCACGCAAAAATAGATTGGGGGCCACTTCATGGGGAAATTCTTCCGAATAGCTGTGTCGGTAATATTCTTCACTGGGGAGTTTTGCCTTGTCGTTTGTAAGGGTCGCTTTGTAAAATGGAATCCAGGGTTGGAGACCTGCACGGTGTGCCATGATATCGCGCAGGGTGAGGTTTGCCTTGTTGGTTCCGATGGCACTGGGCAGGTATGAACTGATCGGTTCATCAAGATCGAGGGCACCGGTTTCGTAGAGCTTCATTATCGCTGCAGTGCCGGCTACCACCTTGGTTATACTGGCCAGATCATAAATATCGTGGATCTCCACCGGTTTGTTTTTATCATAAGTGTGATACCCATAGGCCTCCTGATGGATGATGACATTGTTTTTGGCGACGAGAATTTCTCCTCCCGGCATGGCTTCCTTGAAAATCGCTTCCTGTACGATGGAATCGATTTGTCGGCGCAGCAATTGTCCGTCTACACCTACTGATTCGGGTATGCCGTATTGTAAAACCTGGACGCTTGCCGTAGTGATGCCCTGATTAAAGGCACTGATGGGAGAGGCGGTGACAGGGAGTCGACCCTGAAATTGAACTTTTCCAAACAAAGCCTGCGCCATGTTGGATTGGGTAAAGGCATCATCCTGGTATCCGACCGAAACTGTCCTGACATCATCAAAAAAGGTCAAAGCGTACGGGCTCCCGAATACCACCAGGATGACCTGACGATCCCGGGCAAACGATACGATCTGTTCAATCTCGATCCGGGACAATCCAAAATTTTTCGAAGCTAACCGGGACATGTTGTGGAGGCTGATGATGAAAATATTGTTCTTATCCATTTCCCGGAATGACTGGAGGGTTTTTTGAGTAGTCTGAACATCGTTGGATTGCAACAGGTGCGCTTTCGTAAACCGGGACACTTCCTTTTGAAATGCGTTGCCCGAATCCGCTCCGATTGCGAGACTTACAATCGGACGTCCGCCATTGAGTGGGATCAATGCAGGTTCGTCACGGACCAGTGTAGTTGCTGCTCTGATCAATTCTTCCTTTAGTAAAATCGCCGAATCGGTACTTAATTTGGAATTGATGTTATCGGTCGATAGAACGGCGGGCTTTTGGTGGAGTCCGAGGGAATATTTATACCGCAATATCTTTTTGACACTTTCAGCCAAACGTTCCTCTGTAATGACATTGTTGTTCACCGCCTGTTTGAGTTTTTGGACAGCCAGGGGTAGATTGTTGGGCAACAACAACATATCGTTACCGGCCTCAAATGCTTTGAGTTCTACGATCCCATCCGGCCAATTGTCACTTACGGCCTTCATTTCCAAACCGTCGGTGAGGATCAGTCCTTCAAATCCGATCGAATCCTTGAGCAATCTGGTGATGGTATTATAGGAAAGGGAAGAAGGAATTTTTTCCCGATCGTCCAAAGCTGGAATATTGAGGTGGGCAACCATCACACTGGCCAATCCGGTCTTGGCCAACGCAGCAAAGGGATAGAGCTCGATGTCCCGCAGCCGCTCCATGGAGTGGTTGATGATCGGCAGGTCATAGTGGGAGTCCACATCGGTGTCCCCGTGACCTGGAAAATGCTTGGCACTGGCCAGTACGCCGTTGTCCTGTAATCCTTTGGTGAACATAAACGATTTGGCTGTGACGTTGTATTTGTCTTCCCCAAACGATCGATCGTTTATGACCGGATTGAGGGGGTTATTGTTCACATCCACCACAGGGGCGAAATTGAAATTGACCCCGACAAGTTTCAATTCCCGGGCAATTTCACTACCCAGACGGTAGATTAATTCGTTGTTTTGAATGGCTCCAAGTGTAAGCTGCCGGGGAAAGGTGACTACCCCTTCTTTGAACCGCATCGCCGGACCCCATTCGGCGTCCATAGCAATGAATAAGGGAATGTCGCTGATACTCTGATACCGGTTGACCAGTTCGATCTGTTTGGCCGGTGTGCCCTGAAAGAAACACAACCCGCCTACTTTGTATTTTTCTATCTGGTGTACCACAGAACGGATATGGTCATCTCCCAGGTCGGAATGTGCCCGGATGATGAACAACTGCCCGATTCGTTCCTCCAAACTCATCGACCGATACACCGAGTCGACCCACTGATCTTCCGGACTCCGATGGACTGACACCTGAGCCTGTACGGACAGTTGGTTTAAAATGATCAAAATGGCAACGGCGATAACCGGACGTAGGATAGCGAATCCTTTGGGCCTAAGCCTGTTTCTTTTTGAAATTCTCACTTCAGTACACACTTTTTCGTATCAAATCGGATTTGGGCAAGGTTGAACAATTCTATGGCCGGATACTTCCAATCAGGACTTCATCAAAAACAATACCAACCAGCTATAGAATGAGAGCTTGCTTTAGCAACGGTAAGTTAGTAAAGTAGGTTCAATCTCAAAAACTAATTGCTATAATTTCATTATTTTTTGCATGGTAAATGCGGTCTGATTACGGATATGTACGAGGTAAATCCCGGGATGGAGCTGGGAGACCATTATTTTGTCCTCGTGATGAGGCGGTAGACCGATGCTTTTGATTACAGATTTTCCCTGGATATCGTAGACGGAGACTTCAATTTTCTGATCGTTCTTATTGACGATTCGGAACACATCATTCGCAGGGTTGGGAAAAATGTCAACCGATAAATCTTCTTTAGGGGATGGGACGGAGGTGGGCATGTATTCTTGTGCCATCCGGACGGCCCTGAGCGCATCGATGCGACCATGGCCAAAGACCGGGTTGGGGATTTGATTTTCAGTGCATGGATTTTGGGGGATAGGAATGGCGCTTTGGATCAGTATTTCACGGATGAGTCCCGGCTTGCCTCTCAACTGTGGATTGGCTTCCAGTACGAGGGCAGCGACAGCGGCTGCGATGGGAGAAGAAATACTGGTTCCGTTTCTTGTGTGGAATTGGTCATTGGGATAAATGGAAACTACTTCCTGGCCAGGCGCGACCAAATCGGGCTTGATCGGGCGGTCCTGAAATGTCGTACCTCTGCTGCTGAATGCTGCTATCGAATCGTGTCGATCGGTGGCCCCAATGGTCAGGACATTGGAAAATATGGCCAGGGGATTTTGGAGTGACCCACATCCCGATCTTCCGCTGTTTCCGGCAGAAGCTACCACTAAAATGCCCGAACGGTGAAGTCGGTTAACCGCCGAATCCAAAAGCCAGAAATTGTCTGGGATGCAACCCTCCAGGGATGGACATTCCCAACTGTTGTTGATGATGTCCGGTGCCAGATCGGGACGGGGCTTGTTTCCTTCGATATCGGTAGGAGCCAGACACCATTCCAGCCCTGACAGATAGGTCGAAAGTAGCCCGTACCCCCGTTCCATAACCCGGCTTCCTATCCACTCTGCTCCGGGGGCCATCCCGGTATATTGCCCATCGTGCAGACCAGTCATCAAGCCCATTGTGAAGGTTCCGTGCCCATGATCGTCGCAGGGGATAGGTGATTGAAGCCCGCATGGATTGGCCCCGGAAGAATCCTCGTGCAGTCTATGTACTTCCCGCACCGCGTCATGCCAGTTGTAATCGTGTGCAACAGATGATTCAGAACTAAACCCCCTGTAACTCTTCATGAGGAAGGAATGATCCCACTCCACACCGGTGTCGAGTCCGGCCACCACGACATTTTTTCCTGTAATGCCCATCTGCCATACCGAATCCACGCTCAAATGACCGATGGCCCAATTGAGATGGATATCCAATCTACGCCTGTCCCCTTGTGGGATTTCCACGGGTAGAGTGACCAGTGGGAAATCTGGTAAAATGGAGGAAATATCCTGCCGCGTTCTCAACTTTGAAAGGATCGAACCATCCAACACAACCTGGATCGCGTTGACAATGTAAAATGGTCTGGTGGGAATTCCCCAGGCATGGAGCGAATCTAAAATTTCCTGCTGGGACGTGGTCGCCTGGTGGGCTAGATTGTAGTAAACAAGGGTAGCTTTTTCGACCTTGGTCAGGTGTTCCGGCACCGATACATATTGATCGGTTTGATCCATAATAAGGAAGCATGGGAATTTTTCGCCTGCGTCCGCCATGGAATCCACGAGTGGATGAACGACCACTTCTTCTTGAGCATGGCAGATAAGCGGCCACCCACCCATTAACAAAAACGGGATCCCAATCCAGAAGAAATCCAACCACAATTTTTGCATACCCTAAATGTTCTCAACGAATATAAATCTCCCTCGGTTCTTTTGAGTATATTTCGCATTTATATATCATTTTCGAAGGTGTTTGGCGCAATTATGATCTGATGTCAGGGAGGCATTAATGAGGTAAGGCCAATCCAGTGAGATGATATATATCTGGTGGATAAACCTTTCTGGATTGTCATTCCAGGGGTTTGGAAGACTTTTTAAGTCGATGATTTTCCATAAGCCGGGAAAGATCTGAAAGGAGAAAAAGGCTTAGAAAAAACTGTCAAAGTATATTTTTATTTTTCGACAACACAGCGCACGAATATTTGCTATCTGCTGAAATTTTAATTGTGCAGTGGAAAATTTCAGCAGACATTTCGACGGTTTAAAAAACTTATTCTGATGACCGTTTATGAACTTTTGGAATTGGTGGACAAAAATCCGTTTCTTCTGTTCTACTATGCTTTTTCGATGTTATTATCGGTCCTTCTTGGTCGATTTTTTCTCGTCAAAATGGGCCATCCCAAAGTCTGGAATTACTTTTTTGCCTTGTTGTTCTATGTCATGAGTGTTTTTGGATTGTTTTCCATCATCGTATTCATGTATGATTTGCTCACGGGGCATTTAACTTTGTCTGCGTTTGAAATGCTCATCCCATTGGGGACCTTGATTCTCTCCATTCTGATTATTTACAAAAGGGTCGACATTGTTTTAATTACGGGATTTCAAAATTTGAAAGTGTTTTTATCCACCTTATTTCTGATTTTATTGATTTGTTTTGCGGCTGATTATTTCGGCTTGATTCCCTTTTCGGACTGGCCGATTTATTTGTTCTTTTTGTTCCTGATCGCCGTGGTGATTGCCATACGTTTTTTGATTTTTAGAATAAAATCGGCTCAACAGGTATGAAAAGGGCGATCCCGGCGTTTGAAATTTCATTCCCGTGTGGTGGATGGCGGAAAGTAGCTTTTAATTCAGGGTACGTGGTTCGTTTTTTATTTGTAACTTATGTCGCCCATCAGGGTTTTTTATCTAATTTAACCATACAAAAATTATGACTAACATTTTAGATTTATTAGGCAAAAATCTGGATTCATCGTTGGTTTCCAGGCTTGACAAGGAAGTAGGCATCGGCGATGAAACCAAAACGGCCGCAGCACTGGATAGCATTTCCAAGGTCATTCTGGCTGGCGTAAACCGGAATGCACAGTCACCGGAGGGCCGGCAGTCGCTCAACCAGGCCCTGGAGAAGGATCACCGGGGGGATGTGTTCAACGATGTAATCGGAAATCTTCTCAATTCAGATGCCAAACGGGCGCAGGGTTTGGAACGAACCCTTAACGGAGCAGGTATCCTGCGCCATGTATTGGGCTCAAAGGAAAGCGGTGTCTTTGATTCATTAGCTAAAAGCTTGAACATCGATAAAAATCAATTGCTGTCGCTTGCAGTCAAAATTGCGCCGTTTGTGATGGGAGCACTTGGAAAAGCGAAGCAAGATCAGGGAGTCGGTACCAGTGGTCTGGATTCTTTGTTGGATGGGGTCATGCGATCCGTGTCATCGAACAACTCTGCACAAAGTAGTTTTTTAAATTCGATTTTGGATCAGGATGGAGATGGAAGCGTGGTGGATGACGTGGCAGGATTAGGTAAAAAACTTTTTGGAGGATTGTTTAAATAGGCCCATGTGGCATAGGCATCAATGGTTTGTGGTCGCGGCCTTATTGCTCGTCGTTTCTGCGGGATTTGGTCAGCAGAAATCGTTGTTTGAATTGGGGTCCTGGAAAATGTACTTGCCGGCCGGGGAATACACCCAACTCGTGTATGGAACCGAATCGGTCATCGTCGTGAACCCTTTTCAACTGGTTGTTTATTACCCCCAATCGGAAGAGGAACTCCTGCTTTCAAAAGGAAATGGTTTGTCCGATGTGGGAATATCTGCGGTGAGTTATATGGATGCACTGGGGGCAATCATAGTCGGGTACCAAAATGGGAACATTGATATTGTCACACCGGAGGCCACCTACAATTTGCCGGGGATCAAGAACAATCAAAACATTCTTGCTTCCAAACAAATAAACGATATTACGGTCGGTGGCGATGAGGTGTTTTTGGCCACTGACTTCGGCATCGTCCAGGTCAATACCGGGATTTATGAATTTGGTTCCACCCTTTTTACGGACGAACCGGTCTTGAATATCGAATGGCTTGACGATTCACAAATTCTTGTCGCAGCTTCAGAAACGGAGTTGTATTTTTTGGAAAAAGGAGCAGGCGAAAATCTGGCGGATGTCAACCAGTGGGATATTTTTCCGCCAGAGCAGCCTGGGATGATCCAGGATTTGGCTGTATGGAAGTCGAAGCTATTTTTGGTGATCGGTGAAAAATTGTGGGAATGGAGGGATGGTGGTCTGATCGAGATCATGGCGAGCGTCGCGGGGGTTCGATTCGTGCAGCCCGGTGATTCACATCTCGTTGTCATCAATGAGTTTTCTAATATCATTACCTGGGATGGCAGTCAGTCCATACAATACCGTGCCCGCTGTTTGTTGCCTGTAGTAGACGTTTTGATGATTGATCCTCAGACTTTTTGGTACATCGAGAAGGAAGAATTCGGTTGGTTCAGAGAGGAGGAATGTCACCAAATACATCTCCCCGGAGTCCCTTCCCGGTTTGTCACGGAAATGACTGTGATGGATGGGAGTTTGTACGTCGCGACTGGTGGTGTGACCCGAATTTATAATAATCTGTTCCGGGAGGATGGATTTTATACGAATGATTCAGGGGATTGGGTTCGCTACAGCAACCAAACCATTCCTGTACTTGGAGAACGTAATATGCGGGATATATACCAGGTAGAGAAAGTGCCTCAAAAGAATCAAGTGTATTTCGGAACATTCTGGGGGGGTGTGGTTCGATATGAAGAAGGAGAATTGACCATATTCGACACTTCCAATTCTTCCTTGATGTTTTCAGTGACCAATCCAGATCGGATTCGGGTGGCGGATTTGTTTTTGGACCATCATGAGAATCTGTGGGTGGCAAATCACGATGCCGTGCGTCCGCTCAGTGTGATGACTCCGGAAGAAGAATGGCAAAATTTTGCGATCGACGTCAACCCGCGAATCGAAAAACTGGTGGTAGATCCTTTTGACAACATATGGATGGCCATCGCCGAACGAGGACTTTATATACTCAATCTTCATGATTGGGACAATGACGCCGACGATGAAGACCGGTTAATCATTCCTCAGCCGGATGATGGCAGCGGGACGGGTTTTGACAATGCCCGCATCAACGAAATTGCGTTGGATCGCAACGGTGGAGTCTGGCTGGGAACAGAAAGCGGACCAGTATTATTTGACTGTGGCAACATCGTGTTTGAAAATTTATGCCAGGGTCGAAAGCCGGTCATTGACATCGATGGTCGACTGGGGGTGTTGCTCCGAAACGAAAACATCCGGGCCATAGCCATTGACGGTGGTAATCGGAAATGGTTTGGAACCGATAATGGGGTGTACGTGGTCAGCGCCGCTGTGGATCGCATTGATCATCATTTCCGGACCGATAATTCTCCGCTTCCGCACAACTCGATCAATGATATTGCAATTGACCCGGTTTCAGGTGAGGTGTTTATTGCGACCGAAGAAGGTCTGGTGTCCTACCGCGGTGAAGCGACGGAGCCGGAAACACCAGCAGTTCAGCCCCTTGCGGTATTTCCCAATCCTGTGCCACCAGGATTTACAGGACAAATCGGCATTAAGCATTTGCCTGAAAATGCTTTGGTGCGAATTACGACGCTTTCAGGTCGGTTGATTTATGAAGGCCGGTCACTGGGGGGGCAGTTTGTGTGGAACCGAAGCGATCAGGATGGGCGGAAGGTGGCGAGTGGAATATACCTCGTGTTTGCTACCCAGGATCGTTCCTTGTCACCGTTTACCCAGGTCGGGAAAATATTTATCCTGGATTGATCTGGCCAAATTTACCGGCCCAATCCTCAGGTTCCCCGGATTGTTTGCAGATCTGGAAGTTTAGCTTGATTTGATCAGGCATCCCGGGCCATTACAGTGGATTTGTGCAAAATCTTTTGGTAATAATCTTCGTATTGAGGAAGAATGAATTCCAGGTCGAATTTTTTAGCCTGGTTATAGGCATTTTCGCGAAATTGTTGATGAAGTTCAGGGTTTTGAAGTAGTTGCAAGGTGTTTTTGGTCATGGCTTTGATGTCTCCCACATCGCTCAGGAATCCGGTTTCGCCGTGAATGTTGACCTCGGGAATCCCACCTACATTGCTCGATACTACCGGGACCTTGCACGCCATGGCTTCGAGAGCGGCCAGACCAAAACTTTCATTGGCGGATGGTAGTAAAAAAACGTCCGAAATCGCCAGGATTTCAGAAATGGCGTCTTGCTTACCCAGGAAGCGGATTTGATCACACAGTCCGAGTTCACGACATTCCCGCTCGATATTGGGCCGTTCGGGACCATCGCCTATCATGAGTAATTTAGCCGGCATTACGTCGGTTACGCCCTTAAATATCCGGACCACGTCGCTGGCGCGTTTGACTTTGCGGAAGTTGGAAATATGGACCAGAATTTTCTCTCCTTCCGGGGCAAACATTTTGCGAAAATGCCCTTTATCCGTCCAGTGGAACCGATTGAAATCGATGAAGTTATAGATCACTTCGATCGGCTTGGTGATGTTGAAGTTTTCGTAGGTCTGTTCCTGTAATTTTTTGGATACTGCTGTGACTCCATCGCTTTCGTTGATGCTGAAGGTTACCACAGGGGAAAATGTCTTATCCTTGCCCACGAGAGTAATATCTGAGCCGTGCAAAGTAGTGATGATCGGAATATTGATCCCTTCTGAGCGTAAGATGTTTTTGGCCAGATAGGCCACTATGGCATGGGGGATGGCATAGTGAACGTGAAGCAGGTCCAATTTGGAATATTTGACAACGTCCACGATTTTACTCGCCAATGCACTCTCGTAAGGCGTGTATTCAAAAAGTGGATATTCGACCGGGGTGACTTCGTGATGGTAAATATTTTTGTGAAATGAAATCAGACGGGTCGGTCTTTTGTACGATATGAAATGGATTTCGTGGTTTTTTGCAGCCAATCCCATTCCGATTTCTGTAGCTACGATTCCGCTTCCTCCGTAGGTCGGATAACAAACGATGCCTATTTTCATATCCTGGTGTGCTCAATTGATCAAATAAATAACTAAACCCTCAAAATTCATCATTGTTTTAATGAATTTATAAATGGAAGGATCGTGAGGCGGCTGACAGATAGCAATAATACCATTTGGCGCTGAAAAAGCCAGATATTTGTAGTGTTTTTTGATTGAATTGTGAGATTGATTAGAAAGATTCTAAAATAGGGCAGATCAGCAAATAAAGTAAACAAAACGTCAGTCCTGAGGGTTTATTGAAGCGTAACGGGTATGCCCCGGAAACATCATGAATGTAAATGAGAGAAAGCGATGCAATATTCGATAGGAGACCTGGAGAAGATAACGGGCATTAAAGCCCATACGATCCGAATGTGGGAAAGACGATACGACCTTATCCAGCCGGATCGGACGAAATCCAATATGCGGTTGTACAATGAGGAGGACATGCAAAAGCTTCAGGATGTGGTACTGCTGTATGATAAGGGGGTTAAAATAAGTCAAATTGCTGCGATGTGCTGCGCTGAACGTGCTTCCATGCTTCGCGAACTCGGAGCCTCGGATCAGGTGTTGGAGCTGCGAAAAGATTGTTTTACAGCATCCATCCTCGAATTCAATGAGGAAAAATTGACGACATTGCTCGATAACTATGAAAAGCGGCATGGCTTTCTGAATACGCTGACGCAGTATGTATGGCCCTACCTTGAAAATTCATCCCTGCTCTATGTGAGCGGGGCTTTCAATTTGGCTCATGAAAATTTTGTCAACCAGGTGGTCAAGCGCAAGATTATGGCACAGATCGACCGGATTCCCTGGTGTGATTGTGGTGAAAAAGGACGGGTTTTGTTGTTTCTTCCCCCTGGTGAAAGTAAAGATCATTATACCGCAGGGATCGAATATATGTGTCGAAGCAACGGCTATCGTACCTTTAATATGGGGTTGAACATCGGATTGGATGAATTGAAGGCCATAAGCGAGAAATTGGATCCCGATTTTATCATTACCATGGTGGATACCGACTTTACGATGATGTCAGTTGGAACTTACCTGGAAAAAGTTAGAAATATTTTCCCCCGCGCCACGCTTGTTGCGTGTGGGCACCAGGTGGCTTCTTATGCTGATCAGATCGATCGGGTGATGTTGTTGGAGGGGCCTGCTCAGGTAGTTGAATATTTTTCAGAAAAATAATTTCACGTCTATTTTCCTCCTTTCGATTTTGCTGTTTCCTTCAATTAGGCAAGAGATCGGTCCTGTGGATATGTCGCTGCCAGGCGAATTTTATTCCCGATTAGCCGAAAAATTTTTGTGCTGAATTGGGGAATGCGCGCTTTGAAATAGTCTTCTTTTCATTTTATCGGCAAATAAATCATTCAAACCCCGGAAATACCTGTGAGACATGTTGTGATTATGTCAAAATGGCATCTCTAACACATTAATATCTGACAATATGACAGGTGTTTTCGTTCAATGACGCAGAATGTCCGGCTATTGGGGTTTGGCTTTTGATTTGCAGAGGAAAGGAGTAGAAAACAAAAAATAAAGCATTATGACAACAATCATTCGTAGTTGGAAAAGACCTTATCATCCGATATTCCGCCCATTTCATATCGAGAATAGGGTGGCTCATAGAAATAATTTTGCTCCATTGAACATTATTGAAAACGATAATGTTTATAAGATAGAATTGAGCGTACCGGGATGGGATAAAGAAGACATTGAAATTAAAGTGGAGGATGATACTCTATCCATCCGGGGCGAAAAAGCAGATTCCGTGACCGATGAAAACGAACAATTTCATGTTCGGGAATTTGCACAATCTCGATTTTACCGGTCCGTTATTTTGAGTGACGCGGTTGATCAAAATAATATCAGCGCAGAACTCAAAAATGGGATCTTGTCCATAGAGGTATCAAAGATGGAGAACGCGGAAGAGGAAATGGTCAAGAAAATAGAAATTCAGTAAGACTAACATGTTCATGGGGTTAGGGCTTGTTTAAAGAGCTGGGGTTCCTTCTGGAACCTCAGCCTTTTTTATTTTACCCTATCCGTTTCCGGACTTCAAGTGCACAGGGCATTATGATGGTGATATATGACGAGGTTATTTTTTGTCCAATCGAAGAAACTAAACCTCGTATAGCCATATAGCTACATAAGTCTTTAGATGATGAAGACAGGACGAAAAAGAATCCGTCTCTGATGTGTCACGAATTTAGTGGGGGGTGCAGTAGCATCCACCTGTTTCCATTCGGATTAAAGCGCTCCGACCACGTCGGTCATCTGATCCTTCGCCACAACCGGAATGTAGAATCTTCTGGTTTCGTATAAATCCAGATTTGGATTGAGGTATTTAATTTGCTGTAACGGTATATTCAGTCGGCTGGCCACATCCAGCAGGGATTCTGACGGTCGGAGATAGTATATCTCCCGGGTCAAAAATCCCGATTCTTTTTTACCCGTCATGGGAATCACTTTTGAACGAAGATTTTCCTGAATAATCAGGTGAAAATTTTGCTGTAAAACTTTCGCCGGTGGTGGTCCAAAAGCCTGGTCGAGTGCCATGTACTGTTCTGCGGGGACAAGAATTTTGATCAGTCTGTCCTTGAGGTTGACCGGATTATAAAACTGATTCGCAAGTTCAATTTTCCGGCTGTTTACACCGAGCATTGTGGCAAGTTTTTCAAGTTGCTCCTCCGATCGAATGTAGAAGGTTTGCATTCGGAATCCCTGTTCCTGTTCTTCCTTAACTGCAAACACCGGAATCTGCACATTGATGGTGCTGCCTTTTGCATTATTCACTTTTCGATATTTGAGATGCGGATTCGCCCTCCGCAGCACGTCGTATTCAATTCCGTATTGCTGGCTGATTTTACTAAGATCCACCGAAGTAATGTACGTGGTATTTATGCTGTAAAAATCGATTGGGCCTGGAAGTTTGGGTGTGATCCCGTACAAAGGGTAAGATTTGAAGATTAATTTTGCCGCAATCATTTTGCTGAGATAATTTTGGCTTTCCCGTGGCATTCTGGCCATAATTACTTGAACGTCAGACGTATCATACTCTTTCAACAATCTTTTCACCCGATTGGGTCCCCCGTTATACGCCAACAAAACCAACGCCCAATTCCCCAATTCTTCATGTAGGTCTCGTAGAAAACGGGCGGCTGCTTCGGTAGATTTGATGAAATCATAGCGTTCATCAATCTCTCTGTTAATTGTAAGTCCATACTTCCGTCCGGTACTCTCCATGAACTGCCAAAGTCCCCGGGCTCCGACTGGTGATACAGCGTTGACCCTGAAACCGGATTCGAAAAACGGTATGTATTTCAAATCCTCCGGCAAATTGTATTTTCTAAGTATCTGCTCGATAACCGGGAAATACAACACGGCCTGACCGAGTAGCTGCTCAGTAAACTGGGGATATCTGTTAAAATAGGGCAGCGCTATATCGATTGCTTTCGAGCGCTCCACGACCGGGATGATGTTCTCCATTTGGTCGATCTGTTCTCCCAAATCGTGCTTCAGATTCTCATCGGATAATACGTTAGCGGAGTTGAGGCAAAATGGAAAAATGAGCCCCAATACACCAAATCTTAATTTCTTATAGGCATTTATGCCTCTTTTTCGCCAGCTATTTATCAGTGCAACCCTGTCGTTTACCTCTCTTTGCGAGGTTAAGCTTTCCCGATGTGACAAAAAATATTTTGAAATACCGTGATAGGAATTTACAAGGTGGTGCACTAGTATGGTAGCTATTCCGGGAGCAATCTCCCGGTGTACATACTGATATTTTGGCATATCTATAATTTAGTTAGCAAATTACATTTCTGATTTACAAACAAATATAGGTTAAAAAATATCATAATATGTATTTTGTGACTACAATTTTTTGGCGGCGCAAAGTTAGCAATAGGTTTAAGAAACATATCAATAACAGCAATGTTTAAAGAATGTTTGACCTGACTCAATATATATTAACATATGTAATTCCTCTCAGATTCAGGCCAGTAGGCGGTTGTAGAGAAAAGTTCAAATGTTAAAATCGTTCTGTGCAATAAAACTGACTGTCGGTCTTTTTTATTGTCAATAAGAAGGGGCGTACCCTTGTTAAAAAAGCGTAAAATATCTTAATGGTTGCCGAAATTGAATGATGCGAAAGGTGTCTTATTCCTTAGGTGGAACATTTTTGTGCCGGTCAGGTATATGGGATATTTTGGTCGAAACCCAAACGATGATCCAAAGCGATTATGGAGAAAGCTACCTGAGGATTTGGGTGATGATGATACAGTGGAAAAATCCGTTACTTGTATCGGGTATTT
>CALGAA010000331.1 GCA_937952445.1 uncultured Bacteroidota bacterium
TTGCATCAGGGAATTGGAACCTTACCTGCTGGGGAGGTCTGCGAGTGATATAGAGGATATCTGGCAAATCCTTTATCGCGGAGGCTTCTACCGTGGAGGACCGATTCTCATGAGCGCCCTTGCAGGGATCGACCAGGCCTTGTGGGATATTAAGGGCCAATACCTGAACGTTCCGGTCTACGAATTGCTGGGTGGTGCAGTTCGTGATAAAATGAAAATGTATTGTTGGATTGGCGGTGATCACCCCGAAGTCATTATTGATCAGGCCAGGCAAAAAATGGAAATGGGATTCCGGGCGGTCAAAATGAACGCTACCGGACCTATGCACTGGGTTGAAAGTTTGAATGAAATTAACAAGGTCAGTCGCAACATCAGAATTCTGAGAGAGGAATTTGGAGAAGACCTGGATGTAGGGCTCGATTTTCATGGACGGGTGCACAAGGGAATGGTCAAAAGGTTGATCGATGAGTTGGCCCCATACCAACCCATGTTTATCGAGGAACCTGTACTTAGCGAAAACTTCGAAGCACTGGATCATATTTATCCCTATACCAGTATACCCATCGCTACAGGTGAGCGGATGTACTCCCGATGGGATTTTAAGGAACTGCTGCACAGAGGTACGGTAGACATCATCCAACCCGATGTAAGCCATGCCGGGGGAATTTCAGAAACTCGTAGGATTGCGGCTATGGCAGAGGCATATGATGTAGCATTAGCCCCGCATTGTCCTTTGGGACCGATCGCGCTGGCCGCCTGCCTTCACATCGATTTTTCCAGCATCAATGCATTTATACAGGAAAGCAGTATCGGCATCCACTACAACCAGGGGTTTGATCTTCTGGATTATCTCAAAAACCCCGAAATATTTGATCTCCGGGATGGCTATATTCAGAAACCTTCCCTGCCGGGCCTGGGAGTCCAAATCGATGAGGATGTATTAAAGGAAGGTCTCAAAATAGGACATAACTGGTCCAATCCGATCTGGCGAAATTTGGATGGAAGCTTTTCAGAATGGTAAAACTCACAAAGCTATGTTATATGCGATAGGTTTAATTTTGGCGATTGTTTTTATCATAATCGGAATCGTCCGGTGGAAAATTCACCCGTTTTTTGTCCTGTTTCTGGCAGCTCTGGGATACGGATTTATCTCCGGAATGTCTGTAGATTCAATTATATCATCTGTGAACGATGGCTTCGGCAGTATTATGGGGAAAATCGGGTTGATCATATTCTTTGGAGTAACTATCGGAACAGTGTTGGAAAAATCAGGAGGTGCCATGGTTATCGCTACTCGGTTGCTCCGGGTCCTGGGAGAAAAGTCGGTTCATTTGGCGATGATGGTTACAGGGTTTATTTTATCGATACCGGTATTTGCGGACAGTTCCTTCATTATCATGAACTCCCTCAATAAAGCTATTACTCATAAAGCCAAACTTGCTTTTGGGGGCACTACTGCCGCCCTGGCTCTCGGTTTGACTGCCACTCATGTCTTCGTCCCTCCCACCCCAGGCCCCATTGCGGCGGCCGGAATATTGGGTGCAGAGTTGGGCAGTGTCATTTTTTGGGGATTGATAGTCAGTATATTCGCATTAATTCCTTGTTACTTTTTTGCCACCAGATATGCATCCAAGATCAGCATTCCCATCCAGTTGGAAACAAAAAAAGACTCAAAATATCAGCCTAAACTGGGCTTATCTATTCTGTGCATAGTTATTCCGATCTTGCTCATCGTGGGGAAATCAATCGCAGATTTTCCGACGATCGATATATCTGATTCCTGGTTTTATCCCTTCATCTCATTTTTCGGTACTCCGGTCATCGCTTTATTTGTCGGCGTGCTTTTGGCCTTGCTGCTTCCCGAAAAACTCAATTTACAGATCTATTCTTCTTCCGGATGGTTGGGGGAAGCGGTGATGACTTCAGCCCCGATTATTTTGATAACAGGTGCCGGAGGAATTTTTGGAGCTATGCTGCAGAATTCGGGGATTGGCGATCTGATCGGCGATATGTTCAGCAATGGTTCGATGGGATTGGTCCTTCCTTTTTTACTGGCGGCTTGCCTTAAGACTACACAGGGATCATCTACAGTAGCACTCATCACAACGGCGTCTATCGTGGCTCCAATGATGCCCGCATTGGGATTGGATTCGCCCCTGGAGCAAACCCTTTCAGTCCTGGCGATCGGTGCGGGATCCACCATTGTTTCTCACGCCAACGACAGCTTTTTTTGGGTTCTGACCCAGCTGACGGGAATGGATGTCAAACAGGGTAATCAAATTCAGACACTGGGTACGTTGGTGCTTGGGGTTTCGGCATTTGTGGTCATTTTTGTCATCTCGCTATTGGCATAAATGTGGAAAATTTTGATATATCTCATTCGAAACTCAATAATTTTTATTTCCATCCAAATTTTTTTCTTATCTTTGTCCCCAATTTCACAGATTCCGTGTGGAATTATGGCTTCGTAGCTTAACTGGATAGAGCACCTGACTACGGATCAGGAGGTTGCAGGTTCGAATCCTGCCGAGGTCACACAACATGCAGTATTTAAAACAATAGAAAATCAAAGCTTATGTCTAAGGTATGTGAATTGACAGGAAAGCGTCCGATGGTCGGCCATAAAGTTTCGCACTCCAATGTGAAATCCAAACGTCGATTTGAGCCGAATTTGTTCAAGAAAAAATTCTATATTCCGGAATTGGATAAAACGGTGACGCTCAAAGTAAGTACTCGTGCAATAAAAACCATCGATAAGATTGGTCTGTACGCCTACTTGACAAAACTGAAAAAGAAAGGTAAAGAAATTCCAGTTAAACTATAAAACCAATCATCATGGCAAAAAAATCAAAAGGCAACCGGATCCAGGTGATACTGGAATGTACAGAGCACAAAGAAACTGGCGTACCTGGCACATCGCGGTATGTCACGCAAAAAAATCGAAAAAATACTCCTGAAAGATTGGAATTGAAAAAATACAATCCTATCTTAAGGAAATATACTGTTCACAAAGAAATTAAATAAGTTATGGCAAAGAAAGTATCCAAGAACGCCCGTATTGCCCAACGTGCAGCGAATGTCGGATCTGGTCGTGATCATGTCAAAGTGATCAAAAGCGTCAAAGATCCTGTGACGGGCAAATATTCATTCAAAGAAATGATCGTTCACAAAGACAAAGCGAAAGAGTTTTTTGCGAATAAATAAACGCATGTTATAAACCAAAAACGAATCCAAGGCTTTTCTATATGAAAGGCCTTTTTTTTATGGCCACTCCGGCTAATTCAACGGGCCGTAAAAAGAGCGTTCAAAGCCCAAAACTGATCAAATAACACCTTAGTCAATAAACATGAGCTTTTTTAAAAAATTTTTCACGCGGGAAAAAGAGGAAGATCTGGATAAAGGCCTCGAAAAAACTAAATCCAGTTTATTTTCCAAAATCACGAAGGCTGTTGCGGGTAAAAGCACCGTCGATGAGGAGTTTCTGGATGAATTGGAAGGTATCCTGGTATCGGCAGATGTTGGTTTAGATACCACTATTAAGATCATTGAACGACTCGAAGATCGGGTAGCCCGGGATAAATACATCAACACCAACGAACTCAATGCTTTGTTGAAAGAAGAAATCGTTGACCTTCTTTCAGAAAACAAAACCGCCAGTTATGAGGATTATACCATCCCGAAAAGCGACAAACCATACGTAATCCTGGTCGTAGGGGTCAATGGCGTGGGCAAGACCACGACCATCGGAAAACTGGCACATCAGTACAAAAAAAATGGGTATAGCGTCGTGCTGGGTGCTGGCGACACATTTCGCGCTGCTGCTGTCGATCAATTGAAAATATGGTCAGAGCGTGTCGGATGTGATTTTTATTCCAAAGGGATGCAGTCCGATCCTGCTGCAGTAGCTTATGAGACCGTCCAGCACGCGATCCGGGAGAATTTGGACATCGCCATTATCGACACCGCAGGTCGGCTTCACACCAAGATGAATCTCATGAGAGAATTGTCCAAAATAAAACGATCCATCGGAAAAGCCCTTGATGGAGCACCCCACGAAGTCCTGCTGGTACTGGATGCTTCTACCGGACAAAATGCTTTTGAACAATGCACCAGATTTACAGAGGCCACAGAAGTAACTGACCTGGCTTTGACCAAACTCGACGGAACAGCCAAAGGAGGGGTCGTACTGGGCATTTCGGATCAGTTCAAAATTCCTATCCGATACATCGGGGTCGGTGAAGGAATCGAACAACTCCAAATTTTCAACAAACAGGCATTTGTTGATTCCCTGTTTAGTTGATTGCATACCGAATTGCCATCCTACACGCTGAACATGTCCATCTTCCATTCAGGACTCATATCTTGTAATGATACCCTTCGAAGGACTGATGCCCGGAAGCCTATCGCTGGTATACCATCGTCCCTTGAGGACTCATACAAACTCTTCCCACTACCCGATCAGTAGATCCCGGTATGTCCTTTCTCTCCACCACTACCACAATCACCGCACTCATGCGATCATAGCAGCGAACGAGACGAAGGCGCAGCCTGCGGCTGCGCCTTCGTTGCTGAAGGATGAAACTTCCCGCCTATGTTGCCGGCATGTCCCATGAAGTTGCAGATCGGAAGAGCACACGTCTGAACTCCAGTCACACAGCAGAATCTC
>CALGAA010000332.1 GCA_937952445.1 uncultured Bacteroidota bacterium
AAAGATGATTTGGAATTTGTGCCAGGCAACCCGGAGTGGTATTGCTGGGGGTATTTATCGCTCTCACCTCTCATTCTCGCTCTGCTCCGGTACGGGTGCGGGTTTGGGTGTGTGTTTGAGTTTGGGTAGATTTTGTCTGGCAACCTGCCCATATTTTGACGATTGGGAGTTTGTATCCCGGGTCCAACCACCAAACGAACGACAGGACCCAACGTAAAATGCGCCAGTATTACACCCAAACAGGTAAAGCTTTGGGGCGATTTACTTACTCCCCATCAATTCCCCCTTATCCTTAAATGCATCAAGACCACACTGCAGGAAGTCCCGGAAGGTTTCCACGGAAGGGGTATACCCCACCGGCTGATTGAGCAAACGGCCATCGGGGCCGATCAGGGCATACAGAGGCTGGGAATTGTTTCGGAAAAATTCAGTCTGGAAAAAATGCCATTTGTCTCCTACCGTCCGGAGCGTTCGCTCCCCGCCTGTATGTTTGGGCAGGCTCACCTGTTCGCTTTCCGGTAATTCGGTCCGGTCATCCACGTATAGGGAGATCAGGACAAAATCCTCCTCCATGATCTGCTTAATACCGGGATTGGGCCAGATATGTTCTTCCATTTTTCGGCAGTTCACACAGGCGTACCCCGTGAAGTCCAGCATAACCGGCTGGTTCATTTTTTTGGCGTACGCCATACCCTCGTTGAGATCTTTAAAACATGTGATGTTGTTGGGGCACTCGTTGGGATGGATCCAACTGTAACCCACCGGAGGAGCAAGACCACTCAGCAGTTTCAACGAAGTGAAGGTCTGAGTCTCGGCGTTGTATCGGAATCCGCTCAACAAATACACCGCAAAAGCCAGCGATAACACACCCAGCGATTTCCGGGATATTGATATTTTCTGCCCCCGACTATCGTGAGGGAATCGGATCAACCCAAATAAATACAGCGCAAGGCCGATGGAAATGAGCGCCCATATGATGAGAAACGGTTCGATCTTAAGCAAACCCCAGTTTTTGACCAAATCTGCGTTGGAAAGAAATTTGAACGCCAAACCAAGTTCCAGAAAACCCATCACCACTTTTACGCTGTTGAGCCAGGAACCCGACCGCGGAAGTTTGTTCATGAAAGTCGGGAACGCCGCAAAGAACGTAAAAGGAAGGGCCAGCGCCAATCCAAATCCACCCATTCCCAATGAAAGTTGCATCGCACCCCCGTCCGAGCTCAACGAACCCGCCAGCAACGAACCCAGGATAGGGCCCGTACAGGAAAACGAAACCAGAACCAGCGTCATGGCCATGAAGAAAATCCCCAATATTCCTCCAAGTCCTTCAGCACTGCTGACCTTGTTTGCCCAGGAACTGGGTAATGTCAGCTCGTAATATCCGAAAAAGGAAAAAGCGAAGATCATGAAGATCACAAAGAAAAACAGGTTAAGACCGACGTTGGTTGAGATATTATTGAGGATATCCGGGTTGATCGAATCCAGGAAGTGAAAAGGAATGCTAAACAAGAGGTAAATAGCCAGAATAGAAAAACCATACATCGATGCCTTCCCCAATCCATTGCCTTTTTTCTCCCCGCTTTTGGTGAAAAAACTCACCGTTAACGGAATCATGGGAAACACGCACGGCGTCAACAACGCCAACAATCCTCCGAGAAAGCCAAGGATAAAAATCCGGGTGTTACCGGAGCCTTGAATCAGTGTATGATTATCTTCCGCTGCGATACAATTCATCGCTTCCTGCTGTCCGAGGGACTGTGGATCCAGATTGTAATAGGCCAAAAGTCCAGCTGCAATTTCGGATTCATCTGCGAGGTGTTCCAGGGATACCTCATCCGGGTCAATTAACACGATTTCGCCGGTTTCAGGATAAAATTCAAATAACAAGGCTGGTGGGAATACACACTCGACTACCGTACAGGCCATATATTCCATTTGGCCATGCAACGGCCTCGCATCAGGATTAAACGAAATATCCTGGGAAATGGAAAATTCACCCTTTAGTTTGATCACATCGACGCCAAATATATCATCGAAGCCCTCCAGAACTTCCCCGGCGTTTTCCTCCAGCGCTCCCACTACATAATCCTCCTGATTCTCACCGGGTATAATGCCCAAAGGAATTGGTCCATCATCGGGGCCCATTTGACTGGAATATACGTGCCAATCTTCGTCGATTTCCCCTGTAAAAACTAACGTGGCTTTCCCTGCCGCACGATCGTAATTGCTAACCTGGGCCTTCCACGTCACAGGCTTTAACATACCGTCCGCCATAGCGGTACTGGCATCAGCATCAGATTGGAAATCCGAAAATTCTATCGATCCAAACTCGCTATCAGTTTTTTTTTGTGGATCGGTCAGAAAACCACCGCCTTCGGGGGTAGATTCTGAGGAAGAACCTTCAAAATAAAAGGAAAAGTCCACCGGTGTGGGAGGCAGACAACGCGTATCGTCGCACGCCATATATTCGACATAACCGGTTATTTCGCGCGTGTCTGACTGGACTTCCACCTCTTGCACCAACACCATTTTGTCGTGGTACTTGATGACGTCCATTTCAAACAGTTTGTCGTACCCTCTTTCTTCATTTCCCGACTCTGACGTTTGTCCCACGATATCAAAGCCCGTGGTCGAATTGAAATTCACCGAAGTCGGAACCGGACCATTGTCGTCCAAATGCTGCGAATAAACCGCCCATCCACTTTCGATGTAGGCTGTAAAAACCAGTTCCCATTTGTTTCCGCCAAGATGATTACGGGAGAATTCCCATTCGACAGGATCTTCGATCTGGGCAAAGAGTGAAAAAGTCCAGCTGAGAAAGAAGAAAGTTAGTAAAGTACTTTTGTGCGCCATGATTAAATCCTAATAATTTTGTACAAGGTAACAAAAAGCAGACAAAGAAAGTGGTTCATTATCAGTGATTTAACGCCACATTAATGAATCATTCCTGCGCAATTGGAATATTTAATAAATTTTCAAAAAGGATCCGCCCGTCTTCCATTCCAACGACCGCTTCAGATGCGCGTTCGGGATGAGGCATCATTCCAAATACGTTACCTTCTTTATTGCAAATACCGGCGATATTCTCCAGACTTCCGTTCAAATTGTGCAAATCATTAACGGTTCCTGAGCTGCTGCAGTACCGAAACAAAATCTGATCGTTATCCTGGAGTTCCTTCAGGGTTTGGTCGTCACAGTAGTAGCGTCCTTCACCGTGCGCCATCGGCATGGTCAGCACTGAACCCGGCTCCAGGGAATGGGTCAGCAGACGGCTGTTGGTTTCGACCCGCAGGGAGACGTTGCGCGAAATATACCGCTGACTTTTATTTGCCAGTAAAACACCTGGTAAAAGACCGGATTCGCAGAGGATTTGAAATCCGTTGCATATCCCGAAAACGTATCCCCCATTTTGGGCGTGATCAATGACGGCGTCCATAATGTGCGAAATCCGGGCGATCGCACCGGTTCTCAGGTAATCTCCGTACGAAAAGCCTCCGGGCAGGATGATGCAATCCTCCGGACCGAAACCTTCCAGGGTATATTCCTTGTGCCAAATCTTGGATACCGGTGCACCCAGGAGTTCTCCCAGCACGTAAACCATATCATCATCGCAGTTAGAACCGGGGAATACCACAACTCCAAATTTCATAAATTGGTCATTTTAGATCCTATAAAAAGGGAATTCAACAAAAAATGTTCACTAAATTTATATATCATCTCAAAGATACAACGATTTGAACGAAATCAGCAAGTAACTCTGTGCTCTGTGAGGATTAAGATTTGTGAAACATTCGGGGATATTTTGTGAGTTTATTTTGCTCTGCGATCTCAATGAGGTCGGCTTCGGTTGAGATTTCATTTGGTTAAAAATGCGACCACACTGAGATCGATTGTTTTGTGAATCGGCCCGGGCCACGGATGGCCTAAAAGAGGATAAAATAAGTGAGCCTTAAAAGGTAATAATCACAATTAATCACCTATAGGACACAGAATTGATCATTATTCTTTCAGGAACGGATACACCCTCGATAAGGTCGGGGTGTTTCATGGAGTCGCCGGAGTTAATAATTTCAGTTGTTGCCTGGAGGCCCGGGGCTCATATTAAAAAATATTGAAATAGGACGGCCAGTATCAGGATGAAAAAATGAATTCCTTCGGCGACCTGGATCCGCTTCAGGGAAACAATGTATAAACCCATCAGGATACCCACCGGAAGAATGACCAACTGAAGATCATCGAGAAGGGTGTAAAAACTTAAACCAAACGCAACGGCCGACATCATCATCAAATAAAATAAAAACATGAGTTTGTTGCGGACAAATATATTCGTGCGCGTCACCACCTGATTTATCACCAACAAAAGCAATCCGAAGAGCAATCCGATCATACCCACCTTGATGATGCCATAATTCTGATATATAAAATCGAATTGGAATAATTGAATTTTCGTACCAATGCTTTGAAAGCCCGCCCCGAGCTGGTCCGTAATCAACCAATACGCCACCAAAAAATAAACCGGTGCCAGCGCTCCCATCGCATACAGAATAATATCCCGGACCCGCACCAGGATAATGGCATTCGCCGCGATTATAAAAAAAGGAACAAAGTACAGATAACTCAAATCAAAAAACACGGCGATCATGATATTGAACCCGGTATTAAATAT
>CALGAA010000333.1 GCA_937952445.1 uncultured Bacteroidota bacterium
CGATTCCAAAGCGCAAAATAAGTGAACGAATCGACGACGCAAAAAATAATAATCATGGGAATGTGGTCGTTCAGTTTGTGGTGGAAAAGGATGGTTCCATCTCCAATCCTACGGTGATGCGTGAACCAGATCCGAGTTTGGGAGAAGAAGCCCTGCGAATCGTTCAGATGATGGAGCAGATGGAAGGAAAATGGATGCCGGGGCGTCAGCGTGGCCAGAATGTTCGGGTGCAATACATCCTTCCCATCAAATTTGAATTAAGCAAACCCGATGTGGAGGAAGAGGGGGTATACGAAAATTCGTCCTCGGAAAAACAAAATCCGGTTTTTATTCTGGATGGACGCATTCTGGGTAGGTTGGATATGAACCAGATCGGTAAAATGGTGGACGTCAAAGAAATCGAATCCATCAATGTATTAAAAGGAGATGGGGCAGTAAAAAAATACGGCAAAATGGCCGAGGATGGGGCCATCGAAATCGTGACCAAATGGGCGGAATCCCATCGGGTTTCGAATCTTAACCTGGAGGCGGTAAATATCTACCCGGTTCCGGCATCCAATCAGCTCAATATTCGATCGACAGTTCCCGGTTCGGGTGAGTATCGGTTGGAGATTCGTGCTTTAGACGGGAAGGTGGTGAAGCAGCAGCAGGTAAACGTCTCCGACCAATTGCTTCAAACTTCGATTGATATTGGTGGATTGAATGCGGGTCCGTACTATCTCGTGATTTCGCACGATGGAAAAATTTTCTCCCGGGCGTTTATCAAGCAGTAAGGTGTTGGAAGGGTATTAATTGCTCTACTAAAGGTGATTTGAAAGTGGATAAAATGACAAAGGGGGATGCCGGGACATCGGCATTCCCCCTCCACTTTAAAAACAGATTCAGGACTAATATAGTAATCTTTTTGAGATTGGCACCGAAAGTTTATGGTGTAGAAAGAAAAGAGCTGAGCCACAGGGGTGATCTCTCAGGGAATTAAGTTGACAGAAAAAGTGTGGAAAACTTTTTGTCAACGGATATATATTTCGTTCGGATAAAGGACCTGGATATGACTCAAAAAAGGGGTTCTCGCAGATGGTCGCGAATGGGTTTCTCGCAGATAATCGCAGATGGGTTTCTCGCAGATGATCGCAGAAGGGATTTTCACAGATGATCGCAGATGGGGTTTCTCGCAGATGTGGACAGAATGGGATCTCTTAGATAGATGCAGAAGGGTTTCTCGCAAATGAGCGCTGATCGGTGTTCGCGCAGATGAGCGCAAATTCAATTCTCGCAGATGGGGATTCTCGCAGATCTGGTTCTCGCAGATATGTGCAGATGAGGGTCTTACAGTCTGTCAATTGAAATCATAAGATCTTATACTCCCGCCCTTTCCTTCAGAACTTACCACCCCCCAACCAAACGGCCGCAGGCCCCAAACGTCCGTGTCGCCCGGCGCCCGGACCCAAACGTGACGGTGCGCCAGCCTCGGTCACCCAAACGTGGCGGAGCGGAGCTCCCGCCGCAATCTTTTCCCCCGGGAAATGATTTTTTACTAAATTACCACTGGAAAATTAAATATCTCCGTGTTTCTCACTCATCATTGTACATAAATTATAAACAGCTTATGCCAAAGCCCTTACTCCTTTATCTGATCGTAATTGGATCGATGATCTGTTCATGCTCCTCCCGGAAAAAAGTGCAGGATATAACGGTCCAACAAATTGTAAAATCCCAAACCAGCTGGAACGGGAATGCCTTGCCCGCGTATGGGGAGGGAAACCCGGAAGTGACTATGCTGCGCATAAGGATACCACCCGGTGCCAGTCTGAAACCACACAAACACCTCTGCATCAATGTCGGTTTGCTGATGAAGGGAGAATTGACGGTTAAAACCGAAACGAACGATTCACTTCGTATTTATGCCGGAGATCCGATCGTGGAATTGGTCGATACCTGGCATTACGGAAAAAATACCGGGAGCATACCTGCGGAGATTATTGTGTTCTATGCCGGTATCGAAGGACAACCTATTACGGTGACACAGGAGGAATAGGACCAAAAAGGAAAATGTGTAGATCGGGTGTGCAGGGTGATAAGTACGGCAACGCTCGTTGTCCATGGGGGCAAGACAGGACGCTTCATCCGGATTCGAGCGGAGGACGAGAAACCAGTGGTAGCTTTTCTGCGGCGTGATAACTTTCGGGAATCACTCCGGGACGGATGGATATGAGATGAAAGGACCACAAAGGTTTCACACAGAGTGGACTGGCCAGGAGATAGCAAACGATGTAATAAAATCAAAGATTAATCGACTGGCGATTGACGATCCTCCAGCGAATTGCTCCCGTTGGTGAAACCATAGGTAAGCCTTTTCAACTATTATTGTTTTCTTGAGATAGTTAAGAAAATTAGGATCGAATCCGGAAATTGTTATAATTTAACCATTCGATGAACCGCTTCAATCAGACTACTTCAAACACCAGGGAATGTTTAAAAAATTTCAACAACGCCTAAATAGGGTCACAGAATTTGAGCGCGAACCAGTCCCGCCAAGTAAGCAGAAAGGCTTGCGCAGTTTTTTGGGTATGTACGCCGGGGAACATACCGCAGGTACCGAATTTGTGATCGGGCCGCTTTTTGTGGTTCACGGGGTTACCGCTTTCGATCTGGTCGTCGGTTTGTTGGTGGGGAATTTACTGGCTGTCCTGAGCTGGGCCTTCATCGTTTCTCCCATTGCGGTCAAAGAACGGATTACCTTGTATTACAAACTGGAGAAAATCTGCGGAAAACGGTTGACGGCTGCGTATAATCTGGTGAATGCGCTGATGTTTTGTTTTCTGGCGGGGTCGATGATTGCCGTATCTGCTACCGCAGTCGGAATACCCTTTGGACTGCCTATGCCTTTGCTGACCGATTGGTTCCCGTCCAGCGTGATGTGGGTGATTATCGTATTTGGCATCGGCCTGATTACAACTCTGGTGGCCATGTTGGGATACGACCAGGTAGCGAAATTTGCCAACGTGGCTGCTCCCTGGATGATCCTGGTTTTTGTCGGATCGGCAATATCTGTGTTGCCGGAACTCGGAGTCAACCAATTAGGCGATTTCTGGGGCGTAGCCAATGATAAAATTTGGACCGGAGAAGTCATCGAAGGACAGTCCAAATTCACGCTGTGGCACGTCATCTTTTTTAGTTGGTTTACCAACATGGCGATGCACATCGGTATGGGCGACATGTCTATTCTGCGGTACGCCAAAAAATGGCAGTATGGTTTTTCTTCTGCGGCGGGTATGTTCGTGGGACACTATATCGCCTGGCTGGCTTCGGGAATCCTGTACGCCGTATTTCTGCATCAAAGCCAGGGTTCGCTGGAATTTGCGCCGGGACCAATTGCCTACTACGCCGCTGGTGTAGCTGGAGCCATTTGCGTCATCATTGCCGGATGGACCACTGCCAATCCCACGATTTACCGCGCAGGGCTGGCTATCCAGGGAATATTCCCCCGGGTAAAAACATGGAAGGTGACCCTCATCGTGGGACTCATCACGACGCTTGCCGCGTGTTTTCCCGCGCTGGTCATGCGTCTGCTCGAATTTGTGGCTCTGTACGGGTTGATCCTGATGCCAATGGGA
>CALGAA010000334.1 GCA_937952445.1 uncultured Bacteroidota bacterium
GCTGATGACGATGCCCCCGGCATGGATCGACAAATGATTGGGCAGACCTTCCAGCTTTTTACCGAAATAGAAAATGTGTTTGCCGTAGGGGTGATGCTTATCCGTGGCCATGGGTTCCTTTACCAGCAGGTCAATGTCGGCTTTGGGCAATCCGAATACCTTTCCCAGCTCCCGGATGATCGACCGCCCTTTGAAAGTGCTGTAGGTCGCCAGCAAAGCAGTGCGTTCCCTGCCGTACCGTTTGAAAATGTAATCCGTGACGTCATCGCGCTCGTTCCAACTAAAATCGATGTCGAAATCCGGGGGCGACGAACGGTAGGGATTGATGAACCGTTCGAAATACAGGTCGAGCTCGAGAGGATCGACGTCGGTAATGAAAAGGCAAAAAGCGACGATGGAATTGGCCCCGCTGCCTCGCCCAATGTGGTAATACCCCACGCTTTGGGCGTAACGTACGATGTCCCATGTAATGAGAAAGTAGGTCGCAAACCCCAGCTTGTCGATCACGTTCAGTTCTTTTTCGACGCGCTTCAAGGCCTGGGGGTTGGTGGGGTAGCGTTGTTTACAACCCCGATAAGCCAGCTTGCGCAGCAGAACCATATCTTCTTCCCGGCTTTCGGTGAAGCACTGCCGGTTGTTCCCGGCTCCAATCGTCATTTCAAATTCGCATTCGGTCAGCAGGGCTTCTGTGTTTTGGACGATCCCCGGGTAAGCCGCATAGTAACGTTTCAATTCTTCCACGGGACGCATATATTCTTCTTCGCTGGCGATGGGATAATCAGCCAACCGGCCGATTACGATGTTTTCATCGATGCACCGGAGTAGTTTGTGCAGTCGATGGCCGTCGTTCTGCTGGAAAGTGACCGGGGCGAGCGCTACCAATCGGTCGGGGTGATGGCGCAGAGGCGACGAATACAGCCCGTGGACATCTTGCGGTCGTATCCCGTAGTAGTCATGGGGCAAAAACGATTCGATCGGTTTGGGCAAAGCGGTGTATATCGCCACGGCGTGCTTCCAGGGGGGAGCGATGCGGGGAATCATCCGTCCGTCCATCAAATGGCTCGTTAAAAGGGAGGTTAATTCCCGAAACCCTTCCGCATTGCGGGCAATGCCGATATACCGCATTTGATTCTCCTGCCGAAATTCGATGCCGGCGATGGGAACTACTCCCACGTCGCGGCAGGCCCGGTAAAATTCAAAAAGGGCTGACGTGTTGTTGATGTCGGTCAATACGACCCTGGTCATCCCGCATTGAATGGCCTGCTCCACCAGTTGCTGCGGGGAGAGGGTGCCGTACCGTAGGCTGTAATAAGTATGATTATTGAGGTACATGTGTCGCAATATACGACAATGTTTTGAATTTATGTCGAATAATGCGACATGAGAAAATAGAACTGAGAAGATGTAAGGCAGGTTTGCGGCTTGACATGTCCTTACTGCGAGGTGGCGCTTTCGGATCGCCCAACTACCGACATTGGGAGCTTTCATCAGGTCTTGTCAGGGCTGTTTTAAGCTCCATCCGGGTGTTCCCAGCCGGGCAGGCCGAATCACCAAATCAGCCTGAAATCACCGGAAGTTTAAAAATTGGTGGTAATAAATACACACAAGTGCGCCGGGCATTAAGTTCGTGATATGTATGACGAGTTTATTTTTTGTCCTATCGAAAAAGCTAAACCGCGTATGCCTATAGCTACATAAGGCTTTACATGATGAAGACAGGGCGAAAAAGAATCCGTCAGATGTGTCACAATTTAGTGATTGGGGCACTTCCCTCCCTTGACTTCGATGGAACGAAGTATATTAATCTGCTATTTGTGGAAAATAGGTTTTCCAAATTTTTTGGGGGGGTTAGCCCGGATTGCATAAAGCCAATACGATGCAAAATCGGAGTTAGGAAGACAACCTGCCAACCTGTACTATGAGTGGTCAAATACGCTAACCCCCATTACCGTTTCCCCCTCCATTATTACCGTTTCCGTTTCCGTTCCCGTTCTCGTTCCCATTGTCATCGCCATTGAGAAATTTTTCAAAAAACTTGAATGGTAAGCAGGAGAATAAAGTATTGAACAAGGTTTCCTGATCTGGAATTTCCAGCAAAGTACCATCTTTGAGCTTGAGGGTGACGGGATACACCACTTCGGGGATCTCATCGGATTCGTCAAAATGGATTTTTAAATCCTTCTTCAGTTCGGTAAGTCCCTCATACGTGACTTGTGTACTATCGGGATCACCCGGATAGATCAGAGTGACAGGAGGTACGAGTTCAAAACATCTGCGGAAAAGTCCGATCGGTATTCCTTTATGCCAGGCGCCCGGACCATCGGTATTGATGATATCTTCCAGTTGAAAGGTAGAATCGAAAATGGCATCAATCGCAAATGCAGAATCAACAAGTTTTTCTTTTTCCTTCTTTTCCTTTTTGAGATCCTGATCGATAAACCCATCCACCGGATCTTTCTGGCAGGAAAAAGTGAAAATTGCAAACGTTGAAATGATAAAAGCCAGAAGAGTCAGGCTTGATTGTTTGATGTTCATAATCTGTAAAATTTTGTTTAGGATATGAATTTCATTTCGTTGATACATGAAATACGCCGGTGTAATCAATGTATCAAACATTTAACACTCTTAATTCTCAAAACTGAAATACTGCGCTGAATATGAGCTCGTTATCAAATCCTGAGCGGGGACGCCTTTGAAATTTCCCGTAACGGAATGTATTCAGGTGTAAAGTATACAAGACGTGAAAGATACCGAGATTTGGAATGAACTATGCGGAGGCCAAAAATCCGCTCTGAAACGAATTTATGATCGGTATGCTCATGATTTGCTACTCTATGGATGCAAGCTCTGCAGGGATCGGACAATGGTGGAGGATGCACTGCAGGAAATATTTATCCACTGTTGGGAAAAGAGAGCTACCTTACCTGAGGTTAACAATATCCGATCTTATCTATTTACGGCTATCCGGCGAAAATTATATCGAGAACTGGCCTATAGCCCCCCATGGAGGTCATTGGATGGGGAAGCATCATTGAAAAGAGAAATGTCGATCCCCTTTGATCCTATGATTACCGTAAATGAATCTGCTTTTGGGGGCACAGCTGAACAAAAGAAGTTGATGGTTGAAGTTCGTAAAATGATAGCCCAACTTTCTGAAAGGCAACGAGAAATAGTATATCTGAAATACATCGAGGGGATGGACTACGAAGAAATTACCCAGATCATGGGCCTCAGCTACCAATCTTCCAGAAACCTGCTATCCAAAGCCTTGAAAAATCTACGGAACCTCAACATTTGAATTTTAGCCTGGTAATTTTAACGTAAAGTATGTTACAAAAACAACCCGTATGTCACTATATGTTACACATGATCTCTAAAGCCTGCATGAACGTTCAAGAAGAGTCTTTCCTTATTTTGGATCATTAGGATAGTCCGGTTCGTGTTATGGATTTCAATTCCTTTTTTAATGTATACCTGCTCTCCCAAAGAAAATGATATGGATTTTAAGCTAAGTACGGATCCAGCCATTTTCGAATATTTTGACGGGTTTGAAACTGAAGCCTTGAAATTTGAGTTGGAAATAAAGTGGGAAAGCAACGACATATATGGCCTTTTCAGTGATCTGGATGAGAACAGGCTTTGGATGATAAAGATATGGCGAAAAAGAATTCGTCAGATGTGTCGCGAATTTGGTGACCGGTGCACCAGGCACACGTATCTCAAAGAACTTTTACATTATGAAACACCTTGAAATTTTCTGTTTATGAAGAGAAAATTTACCCCGGTTGAACTTTTGCTAAATTCTGATTTTATACATTGGGTACGGACGGGAAAGGAGGATGCTTTTCTATGGACGGACTGGGTCAACCTTCGTCCTGAAAATGAAAAGGCCAGTCGGATAGCCCGATCCGTTATCGAATCGATTGAATGCAAGGATGATGAAGACTTTACGGAAAAATTGTCCACTTTATGGGATGGCATTGCCCTGGCAATAGACTCCAATACAAAATCTACTGGTCAGTCAGACGAATAGATCTGCTGGCTTTTGTGATAAGGCTGAATTAACCCGGATTATTGGATTTGGATGGTCACCTATCAGGAAGTTTCTTCAGGAATTTTCGTGACTGAATTTCATGGAAGACATATCATTTGGTATATTTCAATTTTCAAATAAAAACATAGGGTCATCATCGATCTGTCAAAATAATAGTATAAATCAAGAGGGTGATAATTCCATGATTCAGGAAAACTCTAAGGATGAGAAATAATTTCACTGTAAAGAACCTTTGGCTGCGCAATAATGGTCTGCTTTCAATTGCCCTATGGTTTTTAATTGGTTGTATGTCTGCGGCACTATATAGCAGCTTTAGTTGTGCACGAGGGGCATTGAATCATGAAAATATAAGACACGAATCTGAAAAAACTCCCAAACCACGTTTACTGGTTCTCACCGACATCGGGGGAGATCCGGACGATCAACAATCTCTGGTGCGATTGGCGTTGTATTTCAACGAATTTGAAATCGAAGGATTGATCGCTTCGGCTTCGGGAACTCCCGGAGAACTTGGCGAAGCGGTGATCAAACCCCATCTCATCGAAGAGATCATCGAGGCGTATGGCAAAGTGAGTAACAACCTCCGGCTTCACGATCCCGAATATCCCGATCATCGCGAATTGTTGCAAAAAATCAAGCACGGGAATCCACAACGGGGTACCCATTTTATCGGGGAAGGGCACGACACAGAAGGTTCGGAATGGATCATTCAGGTGGTGGACCGCCCAGATGAACGACCGGTGAATATCGCTATCTGGGGTGGGCAAACGGATTTGTTTCAGGCCCTCTGGAAGGTGAAAAATACGAGAAGCCCGGAGGATTATGAGGCATTTGTAAGTCAATTGCGGATCTATGATATCGCAGATCAGGACAACATACTGGATGAGGTTATTCCAGATTATCCGGGATTGTTTTATATCCGGAACAAAGCCAGGGGTGGCGAAGACAAAAGAAATGCTGTATTCAGAGGGATGTACCTCGGAGGAGACGAATCCCTCACCTCGATGGATTGGATTAAGACCCACGTTCAGCAAGACCATGGTCCACTGGGGGCCCTTTATCCATTAAAAACCTGGACCGCTCCCAATCCCCATGGGGTAATGAAGGAGGGCGATACTCCCTCGTGGTTTTATTTTCTTCCCAATGGCCTGGGGCATTCTGCTCATCCGCAATGGGGTGGTTGGGGAGGTCGATTTAAACCCGGGCAATTCAGCTACGTGGATGCTGAGGACACAATCGAAGGGGGCACCAGTGCGAGGGCTACGGTGTGGCGGTGGCGTCCCCATTTTCAAAACGAATTTCAAGCAAGGATGGATTGGTGTGTAAAATCATATGAGGAGGCCAATCACCCTCCGCATGTGGTGGTTCATGGGGTTCCCGGCCGGGACGTGATTCAGCTGGAAGTAGATCCCGGTGAACCTGTGTCCCTCACCACAGCAGGAACCACAGATCCGGATGGAGATGATCTTTCCTACAGGTGGCTTTCATATCCGGAGGCAGAAAGTGGAAAATTGGTGATCGATCACCACGAAAGGCAGGAAGTAATAGTGAAAGTTCCTGAAAATGCAATGCCCGGAGAAGAATACCATTTGATCCTGCAGGTGACCGACCATGGGCTGCCTCCCCTGACCAGTTACCGTAGGGTGCTTTTCAGAATCAGATAAAATACCATCCGTTGGATGGTAGTAGAACCCGATATGACCGATGGAATCAGGATGGAATGAATGGATAGTACAAATTACCCATATAACCCAATGTCGATTCTTTCAATGAAAATGACGATGCAACGGACTTGCCAGGTTGTCCGTTGCATCGTTCATTACTTCAGTAATGTATCTGATCAGATGTCAAAGTGGATTTTGAACCACGACGCCGAGTGTATAGTCAATTTCAGCTTGAGGTATAAGAAATTGCCATTCCCGGGTTCCAGCAGGCTCTTCAAGTTTGGCCGCCAGGGTGGCATTATGATTGGCTCCGGTTCTGTCCAGGGGAAGATCAAGTCTTTTGAGATCATAAAACCG
>CALGAA010000335.1 GCA_937952445.1 uncultured Bacteroidota bacterium
GTTGAGATTTGGAAAACTGTACGGTCCCTGCCACGATTTCCCTCGGTCCATCGTATAATAAAAGGTCGAAGGGCCATTGTGGTAATTGTCCCGCATAAAAGTGATCGCAAATCCAGGATCCGTAAAATCACCCATAGGCTCGGTCAGGGGTTGTGGCTGCTCAGCCTGACTCTCCGGAATGCTGTGGTCATAAGCAAATCCCGTCTGCCCCCGCTCATAAGCATCTTCGATCGTCCAGGTTTCACCGCCGTCGAGACTACGGGCGTATTTGTTGCGTGCCGTCTCCCGATCGTACGTATGAAAACCTTCCGTTTCACGATGGGCAGCCTCCACAAAACCCACCAGAATTTCATCTCCCCAAATCCATATACCATTGTTAGCCGGCCAACCCGCAAATCGACCTTCTTCGGCGTATACCTTCAGATGTTGGACTTCATCCCATCGATCTCCTACAGCATTGGTATTATCTTTGGTACCTGCGCAAGAACAGAACAACAAAATATTTCCTGTAAACAGTACAGCGATGAAGAGTTTGATTGATTTGGCTTTCATGACATCTAGGATTTGTAATCGCGTTTCTACACCACCCATTCCTTCAGAAATCTTTCGTCGGGACTAAATTTCGGTTGCGGTTGGCGCGATATATTTTTCATTAAATTTTTTCTTTCGGGAATAGCCTCCTATCTTCTATACAAATATGGTTAAAAGACCGGGAACCTCCATCAATCTTTGCTTCGTACGTACCGTCCCGTAGGGAATTTATTCTCTGGTGTGGTGGCAGAATCAATATGTTCTATAAACCCATTGAAGGACCCAGGCCGTTTTTTTAGGTCAAATGAATCGTATAACTCACCGATCGCGGTATATGCTCGAAACTGCAATTCATCTCCCTCAATGGTTACAATCTGATACATCTGGGTATTGACAGCAGCACGTTCCATCCACCGTCTTTCTGGGACTATTCCGTACATTTTGGGTCCCGCAACCGACACCACATAGACCGGTCCCGCTTGCCCATCCGGAACTTCAATATTTCGGGTTTTCTTATTTGCCCTGGCGTACACATGATCGTGCCCCATCAGCACCAGATCCACACCATATTTTTCGAAAATGGGTTGCCAGGCATTCCGAAGATCCGGATAATCTCCATGGTTCCCATCCCTCGCCGAAAATAAGGCGTGGTGAAAGGATACCACAATCCATTTTTGTGTGTTACTTTCCAGGACTGACGTCAGCCACTTCGTTTGTTCCTCCAGTTCTTCCGGCGAACGAAGGGCCACATTGCTATTTAACACCACCAGGCGCATCGATTTATAATCCATATAAAACACGCTTTCTTCCAAGCCTTTCGGCCCATTGGTGGGTAATTCAAACTGGTCCTGCCAAAACAATGACAGGCTAGCTTCCTCTGCTCCCCGAAACGTATTGTATTCATGATTCCCCGTGACCGGAACGACCGACTTGGAAGCCGATAAATGACCCAGGATGTCAAACCATTCCATCCATTCTTCATCGCTATGCCCATCATCTACGCAATCGCCCGCAAACAGTGAAAAATCAGCATTTGGAGCTTGCGCATACGCTGCCCGAACCGTTCTGGCACCCCAGGAAAGCACGTCATTCTGAATATCTCCCAAATAGATAAAGGAAAATGCTTCATCCCTCTGCGAGGTTGTGCGGAATTGGTGCCACTCGGTCCAGTTTTCTTCCGCCCCCACCCGGTACATATATTTCGTCCCGGGGACCAAGCCCGTTAAGGTAGCCGAATAGTAAAAATAAGGTTTTCCCGCTTCGGTTTCCACTCTTGATTCTGCTGTCCGGATGGTGGTAGCCATTTCGGTCCGATAGGGAGAAGGTGTCGCTTTCATAAATTGTACCTGAGGGCTGGAAAGCCTGTCTTCCGTCCTCCAGGTCACGCTTTGCGTGGTCATGGGATCTTCTTTCCAAGTCAGTACCAGGTGATCGGGGAGCAGAGATTGCCCTGACAAATGCACACAAGTTCCACACCACATACTCAATAACAATAAGATTGTCTTAATGGGATTCATTTTCTGATTTTATATTAGAAAGTTATTGAATATTGATGTTCAAAAATATAAAAAATGATTAGTACATGACGGTTATATCTACCCCAATTATAATGAATTCCGCAAGATCACCCGAAAGGGATTCTCGATATGATCCGTCCGACCTTCGATGATCTGACGAGCTGCCGCGCGTCCCATCTCTTCAAAATCGGTCGAAATCACCGTAATCCCGTTAAGCAAAATTTCCTTAATCGGATTCTCATTGTAGGAAATGATTCCCACATCCCGGA
>CALGAA010000336.1 GCA_937952445.1 uncultured Bacteroidota bacterium
ATCAAACTGGTCTTCGACTACCCGGATGGTTTCTTTGATCCAATTGACCTGCATCCAGACGATTCCTGCCAGGGCGATGATCATAAGTCCAGTTACCCACCATATCCATCTGATGTTTGACATGGTTCATTGATTTAATCCAACTGGTACCGTACCGTCGTTCCGGTTTTGAACCGGGTTATGGGGTACGAATTGGATGTCCATGGGACGGTTCGATCGTATTCACCGTACAGCCGTATCGTGATTTTTTCGTTGAGTTCATAATCGATTGTAGGGCGTAAAGTCACGTTTCGGGCACCCGAAGATACCTGGGGTTGAATTTCTGAATCAAACAAGTGAATTACAGAAATGTTGTTCCCGATGCTAAAGTCCACTCTGAGGATGATGTCATTACCAGCCTGATCCTGCCTGCTGCTGCGGTTGGCACCCGGTTCCTGTACCGAACCAGGTTCGGGCCGGGCTGGTCGTTCACGTTGGCCACCGCCGAAGGGCATATTCACATCCCGCAACGTAGCCCCTACGCCAATTCGAATTTCGGATGAATTGTTTTCGTTGAGCTGGTAATTGGTCATACTCAGCGAAAGATTTCGGCTCTTGATGTAATCAATCGAAAAATTGATGTCATTTTTTGTACGGATCTCCACTCCGATGAGCGGATTAAATTGTTCAGCGATGACCACATCCGGTATCTCGTACCGGCTGTAGTAATTCCCTGTCAGGTCATTGATGTTCTCCACCGGGTCTTCCTCGTAATCCCGGTCAGTACGGAAAGAGTTGATGTTGAGGTTGGACTGGTATCCATGCCGTAGTGAAAAATTGGAAAACAATTCACTGAAAAATGGCAACCTGCTCAATCCATTATACGCCAACTGCCAATTGGGCTTGGGGGTTACTTCCATGAATTTTAAAGTCGTCGACATCGGATCAGAGTCGGTGTACGCAGCCAGGAAAGCGGGAACCAGAACCTCGGTTTGGTACCGGCCATAACCATAATCGTACGCCGGTCCATCCTCGGAGTGAGGTCGTCCATCCCCTAATCGGCTTGATATAATCGTTCTGTTGTCCTCAAACGTTCCGAATAGATCCTGCACGTAGGAGGTATCTGTACTCTTGAACGTGTTCAGGGAAAAGAAAGAAACGGAATAACTTCCCACGTCGCGCGGGGCGAGATGCCGGAAGTCACCTCCAAGATCCTGAACCTTGAAAAATTCAAAGTTATTTTCTACATAGTTTTTATTAGCGGTCAGCGTCAATTTGAAATCCCGGAACGGTTCTACTTCCATGGTGGCATCTATCCGCTGGGTTCGGTTTCTGACCACTTCCTGATTGAGCAGGCGATTGCGGGTGATGTACGTTTCCGGTCCGGAAACAAGTCCATCCAACCAGCTATCGGTCGGCTGGACGCCCAGAATATATCCGATGCCCGGCGCGCTCCAACTTTCGTTCATTCCCATGAATTTGGGTGTGGGTGTAAAACCAGGGACCACACTGCTCAGGTTTTCGGTATAATTGAATTTGAGGCTTCTGATCGACATGAGCGGTCTTAACAATGCCGCTTCTGCGATGCCCGGACCGCTGGATTCCTGGCTTCTGCTGTCCCGGGAATCCGTACCCGACCCCGGACGCTGTCTACTCCGGCTCGCCGGGCTGGAGGATGCAGGCTGTCCGATCTGGAAGTCGTTGACCGATTTCAAATAGCCGATCTTATTGTACAGGGCGACCATGTTGATATTGGCATTGAGCGTCCTGGCCTGCGAATTTTGGATGACGTTGCCATAATCCTGAGCGTTGAGTGCAGCCGCACTCCAGGTATATGTCGTGGCCAATTGTGCCCCCATATCGATAAAGTCGAGATAAGGGATAAATTTAAACGGCAGGGCATACGTGACGTTGAAACTGTGCCGGTAATTCTTCGGTCGTCCCAAATCCAAAATGTTGTCCCATAAATAATCGCGAATTTCTCCAGGATCGTTTGGATTGCGGTTCTCATCGAGTTCGGGCAATTCATCGATAATCGTATTGCTGATGGCATCAAAATTCAACCGCAGAGATCGGGACAAATTCCAGGCTAAATTGTAATTCCGGTCCCAGGTAAACCGCTTGGTATACCAATCGCTAAATTCGGCTTCCATAAACCGGTATACCGTGGTGCTTGAGAACCGGTTCAATTCATTCCGGAAGGCCAGATTGGACGGTATGGGGTTAAAATTAAATTCCGAAAGGAATTTCAGGTACGTATCGTTGGAAATCGCGTTTTTAAAAGGGGTAATGTACAGCGGTTGAGCGGCGAAATTGTAATCCAGAGCTGCCCGTTGCTGTTCGATTTTGTCCTCTTCGATGATGGGATCTGACAGGACGCTCGTCGTTTTGGAATAGGAAACGCTGAAATTCTGAATGTCCCAGGGCATCGGTTTGCTGTCTCCCTGATTACCACGCATGACCCGTACGTTGTTGACCGATACGGTTTTTCTCACCTCCCGAATGATCGCCTGATCCCGCACCGAATCGCGTTCTGCCGGGGTGACTGTTTCGAGTTTTTGATCCAGGGTCAGGTCGTTGTCGTACGGATCGTACTTGGGGGTAGCTGTGGCGTTGGAATATTGGGCAAAGAACGGGATGCTCAAATTCCAATTGTCCGGTAATATTTTATCCAACTGCAGGTTGGCAGATACATTGTAATCAAACATGCGCTCCTTTTGCCGCTGTACCAATTTTTGATCCAGGGATCCCCAGCCGATTGTGCTGAAGTTGGAGGCAAAATTTAACCTTCCCAGATCAGCAAGCTGTACATCCAGTCGGGCCAAAGCAGCCATACCTCCCTCTTCATTCAATCCCTGCAAACGAAGTTCGTTCACCCAGATTTCTCCGCATTTGTTCAGATGGTCTTCCGCTATATTTCGCACCCCGATCATGATCGATTTGGGATTGCCAAGCGTGGGATTCCCGACTACCTTGACAAAATTGCCGGGCTTGTCGGGGTCCTCCACCACGTACGGGATCGTTTCCGGTGCCCCTTCCGCATTGCGGTCGATCTTGGTATTCACCAGGAGATCCAGCGGAAAATCAAAACGGTTTTCGATCCGCCACACTTCGTTGACGTATTCCAGGCTACCCGTCGATGTAGAGCCAACGTTCTCCAGGCGGGATATGGTCAGCGGAATTTCATATTCGTAGTAGTTGGAAGTGAAATCCGACCCCAATCGTATGAAGACGGATAAATCCCCGTCATTCAATTTTTCGTTCCCTTTTTCTTCGGCGTGGACGAACATTTTCAGCCGTTCAAAATCACGCAGGTCAAAACGACCAATTATTTTATAGATCGCAGCGGCTTCACCATGGGGGAGGTTGCAAATATCCAACGCGATCGACTGTTCGTTTTGGGCTATGTTGTTCACCGTGGCGTAACTCACCTCCCGTTGGATGCCGGGTGGGACCTTGTACTGGAATGGAAATTTACCACTATTCTCCTCGATGTTGACGACGTTCACATCAAATTTCAGATCCGAGGGGAGGGGGTTGGGCTCCCCAATCCCCGGCTGGCTCAGACTTTTGGTATATCTTCTCCAGGTATTGTTGACGAGTTCGAGCTTCGCAAACCGGAAAATCGCCCGGGATTCAAATCCCGTCATATACATCCGCATAAACCTGATCGACCGGAAATCCTTGATGTTTCCCACTCTTCGATCAAAATCCTGGACGGGGATTTTCAATCGATACCAAACGCCCGAAGCCGAAGTGATGGTGTCGGTGATAAAATCCATTTGTTGAATTCCACCTGTACTGGGATCGTATTCGATGGGAATCTCGTATTCAAAATAAGCCTCGGATTCGTTTAGCGTATTATCGTTGTTCAGGTCCTCGTTGTCCGGCATATTGGTATTGGACTCGAGGGTTCTCCCCTCAGAGGTTTTGGAGTTGCCTTCGTAATTGTTCGACTTGAAATACCGGCCGAGAACATCGTTGTAGTCTTCCGGGTACGACCGAAATGAAACGAAGTTGTCGTTGGACGGGTCATTTTCAATTTCTTCCCTTGCCTGTGCGTTCAGTGATTGAATAGCGGCCAGGTATTCGGAGAAAAATGCGCGTTCTCCTTCATCTGAAAGTCCGTCGTATCCCACATCTTGCCGGGCCCGGTTATCCGGATTGGGATCGAAAGATCGGGTGATATTCCGGATACGGGGCACTACGCCCAGATTAGTCGAATCGAGCGGCGCACTGGATCCGGGAACTGGCAATCCATTTTCAAAAAACATCCGGCCATCCTTGACGATGTCCTCGGATACGTTCCCCAGATTGATGTACATTTTTCCACCACTTTGGAGTTGGGTGCCGTCGGGCTGCTCCATAAACGGATTGAGGACCCACATTTCGATGTATTCGACATTGGCCGCTTCAAAATCATTGCGCTGCAGAGCGCGCATAATTCCACCCCATCGCGTTTCCGGCCGGACCAGGTTACCATCCGGATCCAATCCGGCGCTGTATTCTGTACCGTTTGGAATGTCGTAATTGTACGGTCCCCGTTTGGTGGGGTCATACATGACATCAAAGGTCAGAAATGTGGAGGCAAATTGCAGGTCGATTTCCCGGTTGGGGAAAATTTCGTTGATCGGTACCGCCCGGGTGTACGGGTTACTGTTGTCGGCATAAATGGATTCGATTCGGTACCAGGACATTCGGGCCCGGTTCACGCCGGTCAACATCGAATTGGTCAGCGCCGATTCGGGAAACTTGGGGTTGTTATTGTTTAAGTCGTTTTGTGGAATCGACGAAATCACCCAGTCTGTCGTAGGCAACCGCAAATCGATCCCGGTCGAACTGCCTTCGAAATCGTCCAGATATGCGGTACCGCCGGCGGTATCTACGTTGATGGCTTTGGAGTGCCCCGGTTTGAGCCAGGCTCCTTCCAGTGCCAGGTCGACACTACTTTCAGCCGTAGTGTTGATCAGTGGTAGATTGTCCAGGAAGCGGGTGATCCAGGGTGCCGGCTTACTGAGGTTCATATCGAGGCCCATGATCCTGTTGTTGATCGGGTCTTCGCCGTAGTTGACCTTTTGCGTAAAAGGACGTTCCCAGAGATGCATATAGGTAGCCCCTACGTTGAGTTCGTCGCTAAACGCATAATCGGCCCGGAGCCCGACCATGTTTTTCCGGTTGAGATTAAACAATCCCTGGTCTTCGTACGACACCCGGATGTTTACCCCGGGCCCCGTATAGGCACTGTTGGTGATTCGCACCTTCCCAAGTCCGTAGTTCACTTCGTAATCCACCCCCTCGATCAATTCCTGGCTTCCGGCGTATA
>CALGAA010000337.1 GCA_937952445.1 uncultured Bacteroidota bacterium
AACTGTGATTGCGCACCGATTATTCCGACCTTGATTTGAAAAAAAGGATTTGTTTAGAAGAAAAGGAAGTGCACTTTACCGCAGGGGAAGATTTCCAGACCCTTGTTTTCGATTATTCTTCATCGCCTTCATCTGTTGGAGGTAAATAAATAGGTCGATCGATTCGCTCTTCCAGGGCTATTAAAGTTTCGGTCCGTTGAATGCCGGGGATAGCTTGAATTTTTTCACTGAGAACTATCCGCAGATCCCGGGTATCCTTGCAGACCACTTTGGTGAATATGCTGTAATTTCCAGTTGTGTAATAGGCATTGATAACTTCCGGAATGTTGGTCAATTGATTGATCACGTTCTCGTACAGGCTACTTTTCTCCAAAAATATTCCGATAAATGCGATAATATCATAACCAAGCTTGGACGGGTCTATCTTTAGCCGGGCACCTTCTACGATGCCCGTATCTTCAAGCTTTTTCATCCGAACATGTACTGTACCTCCGGAAACGTTTAGTTGCCGGGCAATATCGGTATAAGGGATTTTGGCATCTGACATTAATATTGACAGGATTTGGCGATCCAACTGGTCCAATTCGTGTATCTTTGTCATAAGCAGTTCCGTTTAGAGGAGCATAATTTAAAATAATTTAATGAATTGCCCACATTATTGTGATATTTTAATAAAAAAGGGCTGAAATCATGATTTTTTGGTCTTATTCAGTAAGATATACCGACTCTGAAAATGCATCAATGGTTATATAGCTTTCTGGTATTACTGATGACGGGTGGAATTCCGATCCTTCTTATATGGGATACGGAAAGAATTTCGGAAGCTGAATTTCACGATATCCGGTATCGACAAATCGAAGGTTCGAGTATTGCAGCGAAAGATGGCGTGAAAGAGGTATTGTACAAAAACCATCTGGTCATTTCGGATTATTTTCGGGAACGGGATTCTCTCTGGATATTTACAGGAGGCATTGAAGGATCGCCCTGGACCGTAGGTCAGAGCTACGCCCAAAATGAAATATTGTCATTTAATTCCACCCGAAACCCTACATCATTTTATGGTTTCAAATGGGGGAACGATGATTATTATATAAATGTTGACCGGGGGAACGATGAGGCCATTCGGTCGTTTTTGGAGACGATGGATCATATGGTAGAGTCCAATTTGGATACGCTGGTATTGGATTTGCGTTTTTTACGATCTATAGATTTCGGAGCAGTACTTCGGCTATTCAATCAAATTGCTCCAGCACAGAAGATGGTCTTCGGCACCATCATTGATCGGTACCATTCAGAAGAAATTATCAGTAGTGGGCGACCTTTCTTTAATCCCCGTCAGACCGTGTTTCTGGTCAATGAGTATATCCCCGATCCGGTCAAATTGCTGGTGTCGAATTTGGAGAAAATTCCAACATATGAATCTCTTGGCAACCTCGGAACAGTCAGGGATACAGTCTGCCTGGAAACGCTCTATGAATCAAATAACCGGGCGTACCAGGTATGTACTCAATATTTTACTGATGGTTCATCACGCACCGACCGGGCGACACAGAACGCAGAAACTGATTCCCTCTTGCTGGATAATTTTGCAAAAATGGACGAATTATGGTATAAAACCCGGGATTCTGCAGCGACGCAGAAGTTAATCACCTCGTCCCTATCCCGTTTATGAACGGAGAAACACCAATTCTTTTTGTTTTGCAGAATATCGAGCCACGAGCGAGGGTAATGCATCCTCCGGATTTATAGGAGCGTCACAGTCCACGATGTAGTCTACACTTTCCTTGATTGAACAGTCGATATCACCGAAGGATTTTGGAAAGGGAGCGCCACTCAGGTTCGCTGATGAGCTTACGATAGGTGAATCCATGCCCTGAATTACTTTGCGACAAAACTCATTTCGCACAATTCGGATGGCAACGGATCCATTTTCTCCTGTTATACCTTCTGACCATTTGACCCTGGATTTTGGAAAAACAATGGTTAAGGGTCGCTGATTGTAGTATAGGATATTTTCCAAATGCGGATGAATCTTCGTCACCAAAGGACGGAGGCGTTCGATACAATCCACCAGCAGAATCAGGGGTTTGCCCTTTGGCCGCTTTTTGATCTCGAAAATCCGGTCGACAGCTTGTTGGTTTCTTGGGTCGCATCCCAACCCCCAGATCGTATCGGTGGGGTAAAGGATGACGTGGCCTTTTTGAAGATGTTCTATCGCTTCCTGTACGTTTTTCTCCATATAGATCTGGTACTTCATTTAACATGACAGAAACGAATTTTCACATGGTTAATTACTATAATTTTAGAAAATATATGTTATTTTACTGTTGATGAACAGGAAGTGGGTATTTCTCAACTTGTTGTTCCTGGGCATGGCACACATCGAACTCCAGGGGAAGCATATCATAGGTGGCGATGTCTCCTATGAATGCCTTGGTAATGGTCGTTATAAAGTCACTATGTATATTTATCGGGATTGCAGGCCACAAGCTGAAGCGGCTCAATTGGACGGTGATGCTTCCATTGCCATTTATACCGGCTCAGGCCGATATCAGATCGTGACTGCTTTTCAGGTGAATCTGGCTGCGCGGGATTTTATTGACCCACCGGAATATCCGTGCTTGATTTTGCCACCGGGGTTGTGCGTCGAGCGTGGGAAGTACGAATTTGAAATCAATTTCCGGGAATGGCCCGCTGCGCAAAGTTACTACATCGTGTATCAGCGTTGTTGTCGGAACAATACCATTTCCAACATCCTCGATCCGGGCAGCGTAGGAGCAACGTTTTTTGTGGAGATTACCCCCGAATCGATGGAAACTTGCAACAACAGTCCCAAGTTTAAAAATTTTCCACCCACGGTGGTGTGCGTTGACCAGGAGTTTTCATTCGATCATTCTGTAGAAGACGCCGAGGGGGATTCGATCAGTTATCGGTTTGGGACGCCCTTGATCGGAGGCGGCATGGATGGAAGTTCTGTGACTATGCCGGGGAGTGCTACTTCCTGCACCGGTGTAAAACCTACGCCGCCTTGTCCGCCGCCGTTCGAAAAAGTGCAGTTTAGGTCGTCGTTGTATTCCGAGTCCAATCCCATGGGAGGAGATCCGCAGATTTCGATTGACTCCAAAACCGGAGAAATTACCGGCGTACCCAAGATCCAGGGGCAATTCGTCATTACTGTGATTGCCGAAGAATTCCGAAATGGGGTTAAAATCGGTGAAATAAATCGCGATTTTCAATTTAATGTGGCCCAATGTGATCCCACCGTTTTTGCACGAATAGAATCAGCTGTTCAGATCGATGAAAACAATGCCATCATGCGATCATGCGGGGAATTTACCGTACCCTTCCGGGATTCCAGTTATGAACAACGGTTTATCAATTCCCACAAATGGACTTTTGAAATCCAGGGGAAAGAAGTGGTGTATCGGGAGCGGAATATAGAGGTCACCTTTCCAGAACTGGGTAATTATAAAGGGCAGCTGATCGTGAACGAAGGTACGGAATGCGCAGATAGCACCGATATTACCATTTCTGTATTGCCCGATATGGGGGCGGAATTTGATTTTGAATACGATACCTGCATCGCAGGAGATGTTGAATTTACCAACACCTCCTTTTCGGATGCCGACGGAGGAATCACGGATTATATATGGGACTTTGGGGATGGAAACCAATCATCCCTGCCGGAACCGCGTCACTTTTATCAGTCTTCGGGCAATTGGGACGTGAGTCTGACGGTGGTGGATGCCAACGATTGCCGTGAAACGGTGTACCGAAAATTGCCCTATTTTCCAGTGCCACCGGCCGATGCCATTCGATCTCAAATCGAAATCGGCTGTTTACCGGCCGCTGTGCAGTTTGATAACTTACCACCTCCCATTGATCCCACGTACGACATTACCTGGGATTTTGGAGATGGTACCACAGGCAAGGGATATTTGCCGACCCATATCTATACCGAAGAAGGAGAGTACGACGTGGGGGTGCACGTGATATCGCCAATAGGGTGTGAAGTTTCGGCATTCTTCCCGCGTATGATCACCACCCAACCGTCCCCCGTGGCGGACTATGAGTATTTGCCCGCCCGGCCGTCCAACCTGGATAAAATGGTTACGTTTACCAATATGTCCCAGGCTGCTGTAGCTTATACCTGGCAGGTCCAGGCGGTGGGACGCTTCTCAAGCGAAGATTTGGTTGTCAACTTTCCCGACACGGGGATCTACGCTGTTTCTTTGATCGCTATTCATGAAAACGGTTGCATGGATACCTTGCGTAAATTGATTGACGTGGAACCCATCGTTCTGTATGCGGTACCCAATGCTTTCAGTCCCAATGATGATGATGTGAACGATTCTTTTAAAGGCATCGGCGTATTCGTGGGAATGAAAGCTTTTAAAATGGAAATATTCGATCGGTGGGGGAATACCGTTTTCACCAGCACTGATCCTCATCGGGGGTGGGATGGATATATTCCGAATGCCGGGATGGAAGCTCCTCCGGGATTATATGTTTATCAGGTGAATTATCTGGATGCCCGTAACAACCCGAAACAGTTGTATGGGGAAGTTTTATTGATAAAATAATACGACCGTTGGATTAATGAAAAATAAACCATATCTTTGCACCCGCAATGCCAAAATACGGTTGGCGCAGTATTGATCAAACTATTTAATTTGAAGACAATGGACCCGATCAAATTTGTTCAGGAGCAAAATTACGAAGATAAAGGATTCCCGGAATTTCAAGCCGGAGATACACTCGAAGTGGTATATAATATTGTGGAAGGTGGGAAAAAACGTCCTCAGGCTTTTCGGGGTGATGTTATTAAAGTGTCGGGTACCGGTCAATACAAAACCTTTACCATCCGGAAAATTTCCAACGGTGTAGGTGTAGAACGGATCTTTCCGATCAATACGCCTAACATCATTGAAATTAAAGTGCTGAAAAAAGGTCACGTCCGACGTGCCCGGATTTATTATCTCCGCAACCTAGTCGGTAAAAAAGCTAAAATCCGCGAAAGACGAAGTTTTAAGTAACCGGATATTTTCTGGCTGGATTTCCCGCTTTAGTCTGAGGTTTTTGGTTTGATCAGGGACGTTGTACTTGGCCCCGGGTAAATCCATTTATCTTATTGATTCCATTCACCCTGGTATCAAATCTACGTGGATCCACGAACACCACAGGATTACCGTATTTGTTTTCACTCAATTCACCGCGGCATTCCAGGGGGTAAGCACCCAGCGATTTACGGAAATATCGTTTTAAGCAAAAGATTATTTCTGATTTGAAGTACGAGAATAGGGCCGTTGGCTGTTTGCTTTTGGCCATTGGCTTTAGGATGTAATTAAATCAAGTGAGCCAACGGCTAAAGCTAATGGCCAATAGATGTAGGAAGTATGGGTCGTTGGCTGTTGGAAATATAAGGATCACAATCAAAAAACGTCCGATGGGTTTTACAACATTCCGGGAACTTTTCTGTTAGAAATCCGGATATATAGGTGAAGATGCTCATATTTATTTTAATACTTGCTGCCATCGATATTTATGCGTTTCGCATGGTCCGGCAGATCGAAACCCTTAAGAAATACGGCTGGGCGTACTGGGTACTCAACGGCCTGATTTACGCATACTTTTTGTTCCGGATGTCTTCTTTCGGAGTCCTTCCACATGAAGTGGTTATTTACTTCAGAGCGTTTACCATTATCTTCTTTTTCTCAAAATTTGCCTTCATTCTACCCCTGGTACTGGATGATATTCGACGTGCAGTCCAGTGGTTCATTACGCGTTTTGTGAAAAAGCGGACAAAACCAGTACAGCCGGAGTCCCGCAAGCGGTTTCTTAAACAGGTTTCGGTTACCTTGGGTTCCGCACCCTTTTTGGTTATGGGGTACGGGGTGGTCCGGAACATATATCGCTATCGCGTTATCCACCAGAAATTGAAAGTACGTAATCTTCACCCGGACCTGGAAGGACTTCGTATCGTACAGATTTCGGATATCCATTCGGGAACATTTCCGGATCAAAAACCGGTACTAAGAGGGATTGATATGATCAATGAACTCAACCCTGATGTTTTTGTCTTCACGGGGGATTTGGTCAACGATACGGCCGACGAAATCGACCCGTTTGTTGAATATTTTTCGAAAATTAAAGCCACATACGGGAAGTACAGTATCATGGGTAATCACGATTATGGCGATTACCATCCCTGGAGAAACGAAGATGAAAAGATTCAAAATGATCTGCTTTTTGAAGAGAAACATCGGCAAATGGAATGGGATCTCCTCCGAAATGAACACAGGCAAATAGCAGTGGGCCAATCCAAATTGAATATCATTGGTGTGGAAAATTATAGCACCTTGCCCCGGTTTCCGCGAAAAGGAGATTTAGTGGAAGCCCGAAAAGGAATGGAGGAGGGTGATTTTCGTTTGCTGCTGTCCCATGACCCAACGCATTGGGGCGCAGAGGTAACTACCAAAAATACAGACATCGATTTGACGCTCTCCGGGCATACGCATGGTTTTCAGTTTGGGGTAGAAATACCCGGAATCATCCGGTGGAGCCCGGCCCAATATATCTATAAGGAATGGGCAGGATTGTATCAAACTAAAAATCAATTTCTTTACGTTAATAGGGGATACGGTGTATTAGGTTATCCAGGCCGGATCGGTATTTTACCTGAAATCACTTTAATCGAACTCGAAAATGCATGATAAGTATTAGGCAGTACTTAGTGTTGATGCTTGGGTTTCTGACGTTGGTATCATGTAGCCCAAACGATTCCAAAGGCGAATTACTCGTGGGGGACTGGGTATTGAGTCATGCATCCCGCCAGGGCCGGCCAACCTCTACGCTTGATGGGCTTCGCTTCACCTTTACTACCGATTCGGTTTATACCAATCTACCGGTTTTTGAAAACCACAATTATACCTATGCCAGAGATACATTGAAAATATTGAGCAGTGATCCTTATGTGTTTGTTGTCTCACATGTCGATTCTTCCGAACTACAGTTAGTCGGGGAAATACGAAAGGTTCTATTTCGATTGAACTTTAATAAGAACCGACCATGAAAGAATGTCTGACTATTATGTTTCTTTTATGGGTTTTAGGTCCCTCTGTGCAAGCTCAGGACACCCTTTCATATGAAGATCAGTATCAGCAAGAGTACATGAAGCGGATTCAGAAAACCCACATCAACGGGTTTTATATTCCAAAAGATTTGTCGGATGCCCTGCGGGTACTCCATGAAATAGTAGATGAAGAAGGGAAAGAAAGGTTTGCAGCGAGACCGGATTCTATTGCTGTGAACCGGGTCTTTTTTAGTTTTGGCCGATGGATCAATATCAATTGGGGGATGGAGTTTGGGAGTCGGTTAACCGTAGCCCTCAATGAACTGGGGGTGAGTTATCCGGATGATATGGTCCGCTTGATTATGTACGCGTTTCATAAAGACCTGCGCAACGAAGAAGTGAATGTGGACGATTTGGTTCAGCGGGTTATCGCAGAGCGAAGGGCCCGGGAGGATAAGGCCCGTACGTTAGCGGAACGTGAACAGTAGAAGTATGAAGGAAATCAACTTTATTTAGTTAGTGGACTGGTCAATAAATACCTTACATTATCGACGGATTCTTTTTCACTGGATCATCTTCACCGCCATCCACACATAGCCTGGTCAATAATCGGTTTCGTCTTTTCGCAACGATTTCGGGAATTGCATTATTTATTAAGTGATCATTTCAACCGTCTTTCCGTATTACCCGCTATTGGACAAGGTGGTATAAACTCCTATTATCTTGCCATGATTATTAAATCTTTACCAGGTCCGAACGCTGGCGATTCTGTCAATTTTCCTATACTTGCAAAAATTTTTATGATCCGTCAAAACAATTCAGACTGGTCGAGATTGTATATTGTCAATATTGATAAAAAATTTCATAGATTGCGCGATAATGACAAACCGATACGGTGCAATCGGTCGAATAATTTTAAGAGTTATCCTTTATGTCTAAAAAACTAGTTATAGTTGAGTCCCCTGCAAAAGCCAAAACGATTGAAAAATTTTTGGGAAAAGACTACATTGTAAAATCGAGTTTTGGTCATATCCGGGATTTGGACAAAGGAGACGGTGCTGTCCAGGTGGATAAAAATTTTGAGCCGAAATACGTGATCTCACCTGAAAAAAGAAAAGTCGTTAACGAGCTTAAATCGATGGTCAAAAAAGTGGATGAAGTCATCCTGGCCACGGATGAAGACCGGGAGGGGGAAGCTATATCCTGGCATCTATGTGAAGTGCTCGGGCTCAATCCCAAGACGACGGAACGCATAGTTTTTCGGGAAATCACGAAATCAGCAATTGAAAAAGCCATTAATTCTCCCAGGACGGTGGATGAAAAACTGGTTGATGCCCAGCAAGCCAGAAGAATACTCGACCGTCTGGTTGGTTTTGATTTGTCTCCGGTTCTTTGGAAGAAAATCAAAGGGAATCTGAGTGCCGGTCGTGTGCAATCCGTAGCTGTCAAACTCGTGGTGGAGAGAGAGCGTGAGATCAATGCTTTTGAGGTCACCAATTTCTTCAAAATTTCAGCCCTTTTTTCTATCCGGAATGAAGAAGGAAAATGGGTTGAATTAAAAGCTGAATATCCACATAGATTGTCGACGCTGGAAGAAGCTCGAAAATTTTTAGAGGATTGTACAGGAGCCGAATTTACTATTCAAAACATCGAAGTCAAGCCGCTAAAACGAAAGCCAGCAGCTCCTTTTACGACGTCCACGCTTCAGCAAGAAGCCAGCCGGAAATTGAATTTTAACGTAAAACGGACCATGAATGTGGCCCAACGATTGTACGAAGCAGGGCACATCAGCTATATGCGAACCGATTCAATTGCCTTGAGTAATGAGGCTCTTGGAAATATCGGCCGGACGATCGAACAGGAATTTGGATCGGAATACCTGCAAATCCGGAAATATAAAAACAAATCCGCCGGTGCACAGGAAGCCCACGAAGCCATTCGGCCCACCAATTTTAATGTCCGGAATGTGGGCGCAGATTCGGATCAACAACGTTTGTATGATTTAATCTGGAAAAGAACCGTGGCAAGCCAAATGGCAGATGCCAAATTGGAAAAAACAACGGTTGACATTGATATTTCGACCCGGAAGGATGACCAATTGAGAGCAGAGGGTGAAGTTCTTGTATTTGACGGTTTTCTCAAATTGTATATACAATCCACGGACGATGACGATGAGCAGGAGGAAAACAGTGGCATTTTGCCCCCGTTGGTCATAGGGCAAAAACTGGATATGAAATCCATGAAGGCTCGTGAGAGTTTTACGCGCCCACCTGCTCGATACACTGAAGCAAGTCTGGTCAAAAAGTTGGAAGAGCAAGGAATTGGAAGACCTTCGACTTACGCACCTACGATCGAAAAAATAATGGAAGAGGGTAGGGGGTATGTGACCAAGGAAAGTCGTGAAGGGGAGGAGCGTGAATTTCGGCTGTTGAGTCTGAGCAACAATCGGATTGAAGAAAAGACAGAAACAGAAATAACCGGTGCCACGAAAAACAGGCTTTATCCTACAGATATGGGTATGGTGGTTACGGATTTTCTCGAAGAGCATTTTGAGAAAATCATGGATTATGATTTTACGGCAACCATTGAGAAGGAATTTGATGAGATAGCCGAGGGCAACCTGGAATGGCAAACCATGTTGGCTCGTTTTTACGGCCCATTCCGCAAAGACGTCGAGCAAACACTGGAAGAAGCCGAACGATTTAAAGGCGAACGTGTTTTGGGTACGGACCCCAAAACAGGATACCAAATCATTGCCCGGATTTCGAGACATGGCAAACCGTTGGTACAAAAAGGCCATTTTGACGAATTGCCGGAAGGAGAAAAACCGCAATATGGGAATTTAAAGCCCGGCCAGAGCATCGATACCATTACGCTCGAGGAGGCTTTGAAATTGTTTGAACTTCCCAGGGAGTTTGAACCATTTGAAGGTAAAACAGTCATCGTAGCTAATGGTCCATATGGACCCTATCTCAAGTGGGGGGATGACAATATTTCCATTCCAAGAGGAGTCGATCCATACACCATTACCGAAGAGGGCGCTTACGATTTGATCCGCGCTAAAAAGAAAGCCGATGAACCCGTTCTCATGTATAAAGGAGAACCGGTGACACGCGGGGCAGGTCGGTTTGGGCCTTTTTTGAAGATTGGTAAGCTGTATGTCAACATCCCCAAAAAACTCGATCCCGATAACTTGACGCAAGAGCAGATGATCGAGTTGATTGAGAAAAAAATGGAAAAGGAAGCGAATCGCTATATCCGTAAATGGGATAAGGAAAAGGTGGCATTGGAAAATGGGCGATGGGGGCCTTTTATTCGGTACAAGCGTAAGAGTATTTCTCTTCCCCGAAAACCCGATGGTGAAAAGTACACCAAAGAGGATTTAAAAGACTGGACCCTGGAAGACGTCATGGAGATAGTCAATGCCAGTGCGAAAAAATAAAAGATCGTGATATGACCAAAATAGACGAAATTGACCTTAAAATTCTCAATGAACTGATCGTTGATGCCAAAAAAGCATATACCCAAATTGCGAAAGACCTCAGTATATCCAATACGCTTGTCCACCAACGTATCGCCAAGATGCGTAATTCCGGCATTATCGATAAAATAGAAGTCAAACTCAATCCTAAAGCACTGGGTTTTGAAACCTTTGCGTATATGGGTATTATACTGAAAGACACGAGCCGATCTGCAGAAATTGTAGAAAAACTGAAGACGATTCCCGAAATCATCGAATGCAGTTACGTGACCGGGAACTATTCTTTTTTATTGAAGGTTGTGGTACGAAATAACGAGCATTTGAGGGACGTCTTTGAAAGGCTGGATAACCTGAATGACATCCAACAAACCGAGACGATGATTAGCTTCGGATTTGAGTTTCAGAAAAACTTTCCGATCGAATTGTTGAAAAGTTAAATCTGAAAACTGAGTATCAAAGGAATAGGAATATGAATTGTGGGTTCTTTTTCATGCGTTAGCATAAAAAGAATGTGCCACTGAGCCGTTTTTTATTTCAAAAAAGGTAAATTTGAGAACCTCCTTCTCCAGTTGGGGTGTTTCAAAATAATGTTGGAGCAATTTGACTGACACAATGGATACAGACAGCGATCATCATTCGCCATTTCAGAACCTTTATTTGCGTCTGAAATGGAAATAGGGATCATATTCTTTTTGATTTTATTGAACGGGGTTTTTGCGATGTCGGAGATCGCCCTTGTGGCATCAAAGAGATTTAAGCTTGAACTTGATAAAAAGAAAGGCAAGCCCGGGGCTCGAACGGCGCTGGATTTATCAGAAAAACCCACAAAGTTTCTTTCAACTGTCCAGATCGGTATTACGTTAATTGGAATATTGCTGGGGGTGTATAGTGGTGAAAATCTCACCAGTGATGTTCAGGGATTTTTTGAGAATTACGAAGTTTTGGCTCCCTATGCCTCACAAATTGCCACAGCTTCAGTCGTCATTATCATTACTTATTTTTCGATCGTGCTGGGAGAACTTCTTCCCAAAAGATTGGGAATGACTTATCCTGAATCGATCATCACTGCTGTGTCCCGCCCGATGAAGATTTTGTCCATCGTCGCCTCTCCTTTTGTCTGGCTTTTGTCGGCGAGCAACAATGTGCTCTTGAAAATTCTGGGTATAGACGGGAAGACGGAAAATACGATCTCGGAGGAGGAAATAAAATCGATCATCAAAGAAAGTGCCGAAGGAGGAGAAATCCAGGACATCGAACAGGACATCGTCGAACGCGTTTTTGAGATGGGAGATCGCAAAGTGGATACCTTGCTGACCTATCGAAACGATGTGGTATTTTTTACCACAGAGGATAGTTGGGAGGAGATCAAACAAAAAATCAACGCTGAAAAGCATTCAGCTTATCCGGTTTCCAGTACGACCAATATTGACGATATGCTGGGCATCGTCCTTTTGAAAGATTTATTTGTATCAGATGAGGGTAATTTTGATATCACAAAGTACATCAAAGAACCGATTTACTTTAACGAGAATACCTCTGCCTATCAGGTCCTCGATATGTTCAAGACCGAGGGAATCCACTACGGAATAGTCGTTGATGAATATGGTTCCGTTGTCGGTATGGTAACGATGGATGATTTACTCGATGCCCTGGTGGGAACGGCGACGGAATTATATCATACGGAATATGAACTCAAGCAAAGAGATGAAAACACCTGGTTGGTGGATGGCCAGTATTCTTTGATCGATTTTCTGAAGTACTTTGATATAACTCTTCCGGACGAACAATACAACGAATTTACCACAGTAGCCGGGTTACTTCTGATGCAAAGTAGTAAAGTGCCCGATGTGGGAGATACCACCCAAGTGGATAATTACCTGTTGGAAATAATGGATAAAGACGGTCAACGAATAGATAAAATCCTGGTTACCAAACAATAGTTGGGCGGCCCCGGAGTGTATTCAAAACACAGATCCGCCTTCCCTAGCTTGTTATGGACCTAAGATAGTTAGAAGCTCCA
>CALGAA010000338.1 GCA_937952445.1 uncultured Bacteroidota bacterium
CGAAAAAGGAAACGTAACGATTATACGCTAGTGTTATTTTAACTAGGACTATGCAAAGGCTGTCCCTTCGGGGATGGCCTTTTTTAATTGTAAATGCTTATACCAGAGAGCCGTGGTCAGCGATGGAGACAGGCGGGGTTGATCGTTCGGAGAGGATATACCTGACCATTTTATCAGAAATCTGCAATGGAATCCTGGCGCTGGCTGGAAGTCAAATGGACAAAATTTATAAAAAGTCCACATCAAAAGCGGTATTTTCCCGGTAGATATGATCCACAGCTTCGGTCACTTTTTTCTTATTAAAAATGACGTCATATACCATATGGATCACCGGACAACTGAGATTGAATTTTTGAATGTATTGAAATATAATTTTCGTCGTGTCAATACCTTCTACCAATTCAGCCGTACTGCTGAGCACCTGATCTACATCATCGGATTCTCCTACGGCGTACCCGAATGAAAAATTCCGGCTCACATCCGCGGTCGACGTGGCGATCAAATCGCCTATGCCTGCTAAACCCAGGAAAGCATCCGGGGCAATGTCCAGTGAAGAGCCGATGATCAGCATTTCCCGAAGCCCTTTGGTAATGATGATGGATTCGAGGTTTTTACCCAGCTTTTGTCCGTTGACCATCCCACTGGCAATGGCAATGATATTTTTCAATGCACCGGCGATTTCTGTGCCTTTCAGGAATGGTGATCGATAGAGCTTGAAATTCTCCTGATTCAATAAATTTTGCGCGGTTGTGATGACCTCATCGTACGAGCTCGCGATTACGGATGCAGCCGGAAGCCTTTTAAGCAGTTCCTTGCTGAGATTGGGACCCGAAATGCAGCCGATGCGGACCACATTGGTTTCTTTTTTGAGTACTTCACTCATGGTGTACACCGGAAATTCTCCGTGCGGGGAAATCATATAGTTCCGACTAACGTGTTCCCGTAGAGCGAATCCTTTCACTCCGTGAATTACGATATGCTGGGGATTGACAAACGGGGCTATTTCACGTGCCAAATTGTGAAACTCACGCGATGGAATGGCGATAAAGATGGTACTGCATCGCTTACAAAGTTCTTCCAGATCGGTAATGGCTTTGATGGAGGAAGGAAGTTTCCAACCAAGATTGTTGTGGGATTGATTTATGGAATCCGCTATTTCTTCATGACGGGAATACAGCAAAACCCCCGTATTCCTGGATAGAAGTACACTAAGGGCTGTTCCAAAATTTCCCGAACCGATGACTCCTACGATATTATCCAATTCCAATGATGTCAAATAAGTGCTGTAGACCAATCAAAGGTGGAATATACTATTTTTTCTTTTTCTCCCGCAATTCTTGTTGCCGTTGTTGTTCTTTGATGGCTTCATTGAGCCTTTCCCTGAATTTAGACACCTTTTTGGGTTTCTTTTTAAAGGCTTCCAGTTCCTGATTGATTTTATCTTCATTGATCACAAATTCTTTCGTGATCACGGTTTGTGCTATCGTCATCAGATTACTGAAAAACAAATAAGCCGTCAATCCGGAGGCATAATTATTGAAGAAGAAGAAAAACATGACCGGCATAGCATACTGCATCACCTTCATCATTTTCATCATTTCTTCATTTCCCGCTGATGTCTGAGTCATGATCTTGGAATTGTAATACGTATATCCGATCATGCTGATGGTATATAAGATCGTAAAAAGGGAAATGTGACCTCCCAGCATGGGAATATTAAATGGAAGGGTGAAGAAAGCATCGTAAGAGGATAGGTCAGTAGCCCAAAGGAAACCGGCCTGGCGGAACTCGATCGATGCCGGAAAAAACCGGTAGAGGGCGAACCATATGGGCATTTGCAGCAACATGGGTAAACATCCTCCCATCGGATTGACACCGTATTCCTGATACAGTTTCATCGTCTCCATCTGAATCTTCTGGCTGTCGTCCTTAAACTTTTCCTTTAGTCTGTCCATCCTCGGTTTTAGCGCCTGGGTTTTGGCCTGGGAATAAAGCATCCGGTACGTGATGGGATACAGGGCCATTTTCACCAGAAATGTCAGCAACAGGATCGCCATTCCTTTGCTGCCGATCACGTTATCCAGGAAAACAAACAAAGGTCGTATGACCCGGCGGTTAATGGTCCCGAAAATACTCCATCCAAAAGGAATGATATCCTCCAGTTCGTGTCCCATTCCCCGCAGATTTTTATAGTCGTTGGGTCCGACGTACAAATCCATGCTGAAATGATTCAACCCGGTGTTGTTGGGGATTTGAAGCTGGGATTGAAGTCTTTTGAGATCGGGATCGTTTTCTTCCAGCGTGTTGACTTTCAGGGATGCCGAAGTAAACGATTGATTGGCGACCAGAGATGTATTGAAAAACTGGTTGGAGTGGGCTACCCACTTGACCTCTTTATTCAGCTGTTCATCGTCACTTCGGGTATAACTCGTATAACTTGGTCTTTCATTGATGCTTTTGAAGTGGATCGTACTGTATGTTCGCTCGAATGTCGTATTCTTTTCCAGTTTATCCAGGTAAGTTAACCAGTTGAGGGTGATCGTTTCCTGGTCGGGATTGGGTAGATTTTCCCAGGATACCTGATATTCAAGTTGATATGATTCCGGCAGCAAACTGTATCTTTGTTCGATATATCCCCCCGTCGAGGTTTGGGCACGGAGCCGTATTTCAGATCCGGTAATGGTCGGGGTAAAGTACAAATCCTGGGTAGTAATCGTACGGTTATCGATGCTGAAGATGTATTCAAACCGATCTTTTTCATCTTCCATCAACCGAAGCGGGATCTTAATCTCTTTTTTATCTTCGTCTTCGATGATTTTATAGTAATCCTTCAACAGGACGTCGACTATTCGGCCTCCTTTAGTCGAAAACTGGATTTCCATGACAGAGTTTTCCAGCGTTATAATTTCTTCTTCACCATGTGCGGCAGGTGCAAAAATGCCAAATTGATTCTGCAATTGTGTGTTGATCTGTGGTGCTGGGCTACCCGTCGGATCAATTGTATCGGAAATTGCACCACTATCTGTGATTGGAGCTTCCAGGGTTAACTCCTGATTTTCGATTCGTGCCAGTGAATCCTGTTTCCGTGCGATTTCAAGCCGCTCTGCCTCTGAAGGTTGGTTTAGGTACAGCCACCAGGCCAGAAAAACCAGGATCAACCCAAACCCCAACATTTGCTTTTTATCCATAGAGGTCTATGTGATTCAAATAATTTTTGTAAAATTACGGCAAAGGTACAATTTACTTTATTGGTGTAAAACATATTCGACTAACAATATCAAAAAGCAGTTCGGTGGGATTGAATGATTTAGAAGCAGCCTATAAAAAGACCATTTATGCCTGCCCTACCCGAAACTTCAAGCTGATCCACGACGAGAACAACACATTGTTGGATGCAGCTTTGGCCCGGGATAATTACGGTACACTTTGTATTCTGACCGCTTATAATCCACGATCGGAAGTTCAACCGGAATTGGAGAATGTTCGAAATCAGTTAATGTTGAAAGAAAAACTGGATTGGCTGGGGTACGAGGTGTGGGAGGGTGTGAACCAGGATCCTTTGGGTGACTTTTCTGATGAAGCAAGCTGGTGGGTCTTGGGTATGCCTCATTTTGAAGGTATTGAGGTGGCCCGCGAATGGCACCAAAATGCCTTCATGTACTACAAGTTGCATGGGAAAGCTCAATTGATTTGGTGTAATTATCCCTCATAATGTTGATTATTTGATTTCTTCCTTATTTTTGTACGTCCAAAAAAGATTGAAAAATTTCGGATTTATATTCCAAAGGAAGTATTTTGGAACTTTTGTGACAAGGATTCGTAATATGTATTGAGTTAGTTTGATTTAGTCAGGAGGGGATGCTGAACCATCCCGGAGATTAAAATAGTAAGTAAAAAAATCACAATTTATGTTTGAGAGTCTGAACGAACGATTGGAAGGTGCTTTTAAAAACCTTAAAGGCCACGGTCGCTTATCGGAAATAAATATTGCACAGTCTGTTAAAGAAATCCGGCGGGCGTTGGTAGCAGCTGATGTGAATTATAAGATTGCAAAAGAATTTACGGATAAAGTCAAGGATAAAGCCCTCGGAACTGAGAACGTTCTCGATTCCGTGCGTCCTGGTGACCTGATGGTTAAAATCGTGCAGGATGAGTTGACGGAATTGATGGGCGGACAAACCGAAGGGATCGATCTGAGCGGGAATCCGAGTGTTATTTTGGTGGCTGGTCTCCAGGGTTCAGGTAAAACGACCTTTTCGGGGAAATTAGCCAGGTTTTTAAAGTCAAAGAAGAAACTGTCTCCATTGCTGGTGGCCGGTGACGTTTATCGACCTGCAGCGATCAATCAATTGCAGGTCATCGGTGAACAAATCAAAGTTCCTGTATTTACGATTGAGGACAATAAGAATCCGGTGGAAATTGCCCAAAAAGGGATTGCCCATGCCAAAGCGAACAATTTTAATGTGGTCATTATTGATACCGCCGGTCGATTAGCCATCGATGAGATGATGATGGATGAGATTTCAAACATCAACAAAGCGGTCAATCCCAACGAAGCCCTCTTTGTGGTGGATGCCATGACTGGTCAGGATGCGGTCAATACGGCCAAAGCGTTTAACGATGTCATCGACTACGATGGAGTGGTACTGACCAAAATGGACGGTGACACCCGGGGTGGTGCTGCTTTGACGGTCAAGTATACGGTAGGTAAGCCGATCAAATTCATCAGTTCGGGAGAAACCATGGATACCCTCGATGTGTTTCATCCAGAACGAATGGCCCAGCGAATTCTCGGGATGGGGGATATCGTTTCGTTCGTGGAGCGTGCGCAAGACCAATACGACGAAAAAGAAGCCCGGAAGCTGGAGAAGAAAATCAAAAAGAATAAGTTTGATTTCAATGATTTTCTGAGCCAGATCAATCAGTTGAGGAAAATGGGCGACCTAAAAGGCCTGATGGGCATGATCCCCGGCCTTGGAAAGATGACCAAGAATCTCGACATTGACGATTCAGCTTTCAACAAGGTGGAGTCGATTATATTTTCCATGACACCGGAAGAGCGAGAGAATCCTGAGATTCTCAATATGAGTAGGAAACGACGCATCGCTCGGGGGTGTGGGCACAATCTGCACGAGATCAATATGTTTATTAAACAATTTGATCAAATGAAGAAGATGATGCATATGATGAGCAAAGGCAAAGGGATGGCAAATTTGCAAAACATGATGGGCGGCGGTGGCTTTCCAAAAGGAATGAGATGATCTATCATTTTGGGGATCCCGGGGACTGTAAAATCCGGCGCTGTGGAAGAATACAGTCATGAAATTTTCCGAAATCGGTTGTGTCCAAACTCTTCACGAGCCTGGGTGTTTGTGCTGTCGTATGAAATTACACACTGTGGTATATCCGATGTCATAACCCTGACCACGTAATTGCATGTGGATATCTCTGGCAGTCATGACTTGCCTCACCTGAGTTTCATTCTTTCGCGGCACTGGCTCTATTGATTTGAGAATCTCTTTTTGTACTTCCTTTGTCAACTTCCGGGGTTTTCTCCCCGAAGAATTGTACTGAGGGGGAAGGATACTGACCACCCCAGTTCCTCGTAATATCTCCTCATGTTCTCTCAGGTACTTACGGATCGTTTTCCGATGGATTCCCGTCATCCTTTGAATTTCACGTTGACTTTTACCATGGCGGAAATACTGAAGAATAATTTGTTGTTTAAGGGGTAAGCAAGTGCGCCGGGCATTAAGTTCGTGATACTTATGACGAGGTTATTTTTTGTCATATCGAAGAAGCTAAACCGCGTATAGCCATAGCTACATAAGGCTTTAGATGATGAAGATATGGCGAAAAAGAATCCGTCAGAAGTGTCACTAATTTTGTGACTGGTGCACTAAATCATAGTGGAGATTTGATTTTAATCCATTTTGCAGCTTAGTAGGCGGAGATTCACCAGTAGTGTGGGTTTTATTGTTTTTGAGTTTCAATTTGTGTACTACGGATTTCTTTTTTCTGAAGGGATAATGCATTATTTGAAGGATGTCATAAAACGTTTGCATCCTCTCTATTGGTTGCATGGAATCGGTTGATATCCTAATCTGCCGAACTAATGCCGTTTTCATTAAACGCCTCGATGGTAAAATAGTATTCCTGATCGATATTAAGGCTGCGGATTTGTAGAGAAGTGTCGTCATATACCAGCCAGGAACTATACAATTTATCGGGGGCAATTCCCCAACGAATATTATATCCCTGAGCTCCTGCTACAGGAGACCAGGACAGATGTGCCTCACGCCGATCTTCTCCACGGACGGCTTCAAAATTTTGAACTGGATCTGGTTTTTCTCCTTCACCGATTCCAAATATCCTCAAATCAGAAATGGACAAATAGGGAGTAGGAACGTGGATGTTTTGATACCGGATGTATCGTGCTTTTTGCGGCTTACCCAGTTGAACATAATCATTGGGAACATCAAAATAGCTATCGGATCGGTCTACCAGTGTAAACCATTCTGTTCCATCCAATGATCCGAGAATTTTGTACCGGTGATACAGGCCCGGAACACGTCCGTAGATGCCCGATTGATAATCGTGATAATTGACCTGCGTGGCATAGACATCTGCAGGAGCTTCCAGATCGATTTCGACCCATTGTTTGTCATCGTTGTCCGCCGCTACCCAAAAGGTTTTAACGTTTTCATCGTTGATCAATTCCACACCATATTCCGGCAAGGAACTGGAGGCTTTTACCGGTTTGGTGTAGGATAAAAGCATCCACCCGGTAAACTGGCCTTGTTTTCCCGGGACAGTGGGAGCGTAATGGGGGTAGTCGCCAAATGAGGTCTCACTATGCATTAAGCCATCTTCATCAAAATAGGTCGGATACATCACAATTCGCCTTTCCCAGCCAATACTGACCGCAATTGCGGCTGTGGTAAAATGCCAATACGTATTTTGAGGACCCAGAACCGTACTTCCGTGCCCCGCCCCGTTCATATAACCGCCGGGTTTGTAGGAGAAAGGATTGTGTGCAGCATAGGTATATGGTCCCAGAGGGTGGTCGCTCATATAAACCCCATCCCCATACACATTCCATTCGGTTCCGGGAGCTGCGTACTCCATATAGTATTTACCGTTGTGTTTGGTTAACCAGGGTCCTTCGATGTATCCTCCCAGTACGGTATCCATATGATTTTCACCAAATCTTTCCCAGCCATGTTTTTCCGGTTGGAGGTTGAACAATTCAACGATCTCATCGGATGGACGAAAGAGTTTATCCATATCCAGCTTTCGTCCCCGGATTGGAAATTTGTTGGAACTTCCCCAAAATATATACGCTTGTTCTTCCCCATTTTCGTCGATATCAATGAATAGATTGGGGTCTTGTAATTGGTGGAGTAGGGCAGGCGTGGCTTTCCATTCCCCATTTTTCGGATTGTCCGTATACAACACACTGTTGGAACCGGATGGATCAGCCACGACATAGACCAGAGAGTCCTTGTAATTGAAAGCAGCCGGAGCATTAGAACCCATAAAAAACCATTGCTGGGGTTTGATAAATTCCCAGTTCAGTAAATCCCTCGAATGCCAATACCCCATCGATCTGGTCACGAATAGATAATATTCCCCACGAAATTCTATCACTGCCGGATCTGCACCTGAGCGATAGGACAATTCTTTGTGGGCGTCAAAAATCATGTAGGTGTAATCCAGGTTGAGAGGGTTACAATAGGTTCTTTGTTCTGTATCCTGAGCAATGAGCCATGGAGTTGATAAAATCCAGGAAAGGAGAATGGAAAGGACTGAATATCGGGTAGACATCGTTCAATTGTTAATTGTCATAGATGTCTTCAATATATGGAAAAATCTGCAATCTGTAAACGGATTGCAGTCTAAAACTGATTTTTCAAGGCTACAATCAACCGAAAAAGGTGGCCGTATTTATATTCACACTTCGCCTTGAGGTATCTGGATTTGATCCAGCTTTTGCTGCAGTTGTTCCTTCACGATGATAAAATCTGGCATGTCAGATTCATCCATCGGGGCGGGTTCGGGCAAGTTTTCACGCAAATGGTCCACCTGTTTTCCATTTTTCCAAAACCGATAACACACATGAGGGCCGGTGGCTAATCCGGTTGCTCCTACATATCCGATTACCTCACCCTGTCGTACATGGGTCCCTCTTTTCATCCCCGAAGCAAATTTGTTCATGTGCAAGTACTGGGTAGAATAGGTCTTGTCGTGCTTGATTTTAATAAAATTTCCGTTTCCGCTGGTATACCCAATTTGTTCGATAACCCCATCGGCTGTGGCATAAATCTCCGTGTTATAGGGGGCTGCGTAATCGGTTCCCAAATGCGCACGCACTCGCTTGAGTACAGGATGAAACCGGTTGAGATTGTATCGCGACGAAATCCGGGAGAATTTGACCGGAGCTTTTAAAAAGGCCTTTTTCATCGGTCGGCCATCTGCGCTGAAATAACCATCATATTTGCCGTTATTGTACCGGAATGCGTAGTAGTCTTTCCCCGAGGTCTGGAAATATGCCGCTTTCATTTCACCGATACCCACGGATTCGCCTTCCACAAAATATTCGTCGTAAAGAAGTTTGAATTCATCCCCGGGCTGTAGATGGTGAAAGTCAACAGACCAGGCCAGAGCATCCTCCATTTTAGCTGTCAGAACTGGAATTTGCGCTCCCGGAATATCGTAATGGGAAAAGGCATTCCACAAGGAGGATTCAATTAAGCCAGCGAAAGAATGCCGAAGGGTGTCCACCGGCTTTTGACCTTTGATAATGCCGGATTCTTCCACCAGATCAAATACAAAATAGTTGATTGGATCCGGTTCATATATAAAGTAAGAGGGAGATTTCGTGCCTTTATCGTAGAGGACTTTGTAAGTTTTGCCGGCTCGTAAATGACGAACGTCAAAAACATCCTCCCCGGCCTGGAGCAATTTGTGTAAGGTGTTAATTCCAATGCCGATTGAATTAAAAATATCGGATAAAACAGCACCTTGTTCGATCATCCTTTCTTCCGTTTCAAAAAGGGAGAGGTTGATGTCGGTGTATTTGTATACCGGAATGGAAATGGGGAGGGTCGTGGTAACCGCCTTGTCGGATGGGAGCGATATCAGGCTCAGGTTGGTGAATCGAGAACTGTTAAAACCTATAAAAATAAAGGATGTGAGCACTACACCCATCAAAATTTGTCCGGGTGTTGATTTCGTAAATCCTAACTTCATGCGTACGTTTCTTTAATTTGGCGATAATGATACAAAAACTTATTTTTCCCCGCCAGAAAAGTTCAAATTATAACATTTCAGGTTTGTGATTTCAGCCGGCCTGAATCGGCTACCCTTTCGATTCTTAGCGGTTTAAAAGAACAAAATTCTTATTTTTTACTTTCCTTTGTAGGTATGATCATGCCATACCAAACCTTAAATTGCAATGGAAAGTTGGTTTCCCTGGAACATCCGGCGGTTATGGGCATAGTTAACATCAACCCGGATTCCTTTTATGCACCATCCAGGGTCACCGCTGAGAACCTTATTCTGCAGCGGGTTGGGTCCATGGTCGAAGAGGGGGCGGCCATAGTTGATCTCGGGGCTATGAGCAGTCGCCCCGGAGCGAAAATCCTTAGTGCTGATGAAGAATGGAATCGGTTATCGAGGGTGTTGCAGACCGTTCGAAAGCAATTTCCACAACTTCTCATATCGATCGATACCATCCATAGTTCGACTGCGCATCAGGCTCTTGATATCGGCGTGGATATAATAAATGATATTTCGGGGGGGACTTTCGATTCCGGGATGCTCCGAATCGTTGGAAAGTACGATGTTCCAATGGTCATCATGCATATGCAGGGTCGACCGGAAAATATGCAGCAAAATCCGCGGTATGAAAATGTGGTCGCTGAAGTATTTGATTTCTTCGTTTCGCGAATAGCAGCTGCAGAGGAGGCGGGAATCGTCGACATGATTTTGGACCCGGGTTTTGGATTTGGAAAGAGTCTGGAACATAATTTTGAACTGCTTCAGAATTTACACGCTTATGAAATTTTGAGATATCCCATCCTGGCCGGGGTATCGCGAAAAGGGATGATCCAGAAAAGTCTGGGGGTAGATGCAGCTCATGCCCTCAATGGCACAACAGCAGTTCATATGCTGGCGTTATTGAGGGGGGCACGGATATTGCGTGTGCACGATGTGGGTGCGGCAGTAGAATGCATCAAAATTTGGGAAAAATTTAATGACCCCGGTATTGATGGTTCCGGGCCGGGACCGTATATTTTAGCTTAAGAACTTGGAGTGTCAGAAAACACCAGAATATATCAGCGAATCTTTAAAGCCATTGGTTTGACACTACTGGCTTTATTTCTCTTGGTGACGATCGTGGTTACCATCGCACTCAATAGTTCCTACGTGCAAAATCGATTGGTGGACTGGGCAGGTGTGATTTTGGAAAATCGTTACAATATCCATCTTGAAGTGGACGACATCGATTTTCGCCCTTTCAATCGATTGTACGTTAAAAAAATGTTGCTATCAACCAGTGCTGTGGATAGCATGATCTACATTTCAGAGGGGGATTTATCGTTTGATGCCAATCCGTTTAAATTACTGAGAGGTGAATTTGAACTTTCAAAAGTCGACGGTGATTCCGTGAAGGTTCGTCTGTTATCCAACTATACACCCCAACTGCAAGATACTACCGGTGGGATCGATATTTATTTTTTACCCGCTGAAATTTCGGTTCGTCATTTCGATTTTTCTCTTCGGGATACCGTTCGCCATATGGAAGTCAAAGCACGTTCAGACCGGATCCGGACCCGCGTTGACGCAAGTAATTTAAAAGATGAATTCGTCTTGGAAGAGGTGGACCTGGTCAATCCTTCGGTGACGGTTTACAGCGCTCAACAGGAATCGGGTCAGAATCCGTATATCAAAAAATTATGGGAAGATTTTCGGGAGTTACACGGGATCGAACCCGCATCAGATCTGCCGGATAGTCTTTTCTGGAATTTGAGTTTTGATGTCAATTCCCTCAAAGTTACCAACGGAAGCGTTCGAATCCATTCCTTCGACCAGGAAAAAGGGTCTTACAACCCCCCTCTGGAGATCAATGGTATTACCGGGACCCTGGATCGGGCCATTACGGCGCCAGATTATATCGATCTAAAATCTTTTGAGATCGATTTTTCACTGGGCGATTCTTCGGAAGTTGAACGGCTGGCCTTTGACCAATTGGAGATGACCCGTGAAGGAGTCCGGGTCGATAATCTCAATATCCGGTACGGCCAAAGTGATATTTCTGGTGAGGTTAATTTGACTTATGATTCACCTTCCGATTTGTCCCGGTTTAAGGATCAGGTGTTTATGGATGTTCAATTAAAGGAGTCTCGTATTCGCCTGGCGGATCTTGAGAGTTGGTTACCGGGCTTGAGTGGGAATTCATTTGTACAACAAAATTCCTCGGATATCTATGATTTGAATTTATCTGCACGAGGCACGCTCAATGACATGAGGTTGTCATCCTGGGAGGTCAAACAGGGAAGTGCTTACATTCGGGGAGCGGGGAATCTGGTCAATGTCTTGTCCCCTCAGTCGCTCCGAATCAATGCTCAAGTGCGAAATAGTCGCATTCCGGTCTGGACTCTGAAGCAAAAATTTCCTCGAATTGATTTGCCTCAAGGTGTTGATTCACTGAGGTTTGTAAGATTGAACGGGAGCTTTAATTTAGTTGACCAAAAAATTGGGGTCGACACCAGACTAACGACTGAATTGGGGGCGGCCACAGTCACAGCGGATATCGATCTGAGGGAAAAAAAATACGATGGTAGTGTAGCGCTCGAAAACTTTGAACTGGGCAGGTTTATTCAGAATCCGAATCTGGGGCCTCTGTCGATCAATGTTCAACTCGCTGAAGGAACCGATTTTGATCTGGAATCCCTAAGCGGACATTTGCAAACCACTGTGGACTCCATATATTTTAAAGGGTATAAATACGCAGACATAACGCTCAATGGATTTTTTGGAAACAACGTTTTTTTGGGCCATATAGCGATGAATCAACCTGAGATTGCCTTCGATCTCGACACCCGACTGGATTTTACCCGAATCTTTGATATCGTGGCGTACGGTCATATTCACCATGCTAATCTTCAGGATTTAAACCTGACGGAGCGAAATATAGAGCTTTCCAGCCAACTGGATATCGATATGACCATGTTTCCCATCGACAGCCTCAATGGATACGCCAGGATCAATGATCTGGAATTGATCCGGGATGATACGGTCATGTACAATATGAACGTCATTACCTTTGATACACGGTCGTGGGGAGATAACTTCAAGGATTGGAGATTGGTCTCGGATATCTTGTCGGTCGACATCGACGGACAGTTTAACATCGAGAATATCCTGGGGACAACCTACGAAATCGTGGCTACCCGTCATCCACGGTTTATTCAATATCTTCCGGACTGGGATCTGGATCCCGATACGATTTACAACAATGATTTTACAATGATTGTCAACGTGAACGATACGGAGGAATTTGCAAATCTGATTAATAATCAGTTGGATACGATAAGAAATCTAAACCTTTCCTTGACTTATCGCAACCGTGGGGCCGACTACTTCGAGTATTACTTTCAGGCTTCGGCTCCAAAGATTCAGTTTAAGGATCTGGATGTGGAGTCTCTGAATATCAATGCAAGTGGAAGCAATACGGACAATGAATGGATCGTCTATCTCGATACCTTAAACGCAGGCGGAATTCAGGTGGGATCCTCCCAAATTCATACAACTCTGGTGGGCGATCAATTGGATTTTAGCGTGGAGACCAATACGATCAACAATATTTTAAATAATCTTTATATCGCCGGATCCAATCGGTTTGATGCAGGTGATGTGATGACTCTGATGCTGGACTCCTCCTCTTTTGATTTGTTGAAGAGCAAATGGGTGTTGAATCCCAATAATTCGATTGCCATTGGAAAGGAAAAACTGTTCTTTAATAATTTCGTCTACCAATCAGACGACCGGAATTTTTTCATTCAAAGTGCCACTGATCAATCCCTCATCGCCGGTCTGCGAAATATGGATATACAGTTTTTAGACCGGTTGTTTCCCAGTGGTAAGTTTACCTTCGGTGGATTGGCCAGCGTGATATTGAGTGTGGAAAACATCAATGATCTGACTGGTCTGGAAGTGGAAACGGTCATCGATGACCTGGTCATCAACAACCAATCTTTTGGACAGTTGAATTCATTGTTTTACACATTGGGGAGCGATGAACTGGCTACTGTTTCACTGGAGGTGTCGGATGAAGGAATGGAATCGTTGGAAATAGGTGGGCAGTATGACCTTTTCAATAAGGCAAATAACCAGGTTCCTATTTTTAATTTTGATGTACGAGCTACCCAGTTTCCGATATTGGTCCTCGAGTTTTTTATGGGGAGCATCATTTCCAACACCCGTGGATACGTGAATGCCCAGATCGAGGTCACGAGTGACGGTAATCAGCCCGACATAGGGGGCCGCGTCCTGATCAACGGGCAAACGAATATACCCATCCTGGGAACGACCTACGAATTTATCAATTCGAGCGTTGATATTGACAACCAACTGATCGTACCGGTCGCCCGCACGGTGACTCTGCTGGTGGCAGTGCTCATCGGAGTGGCAGTGCTATATGGAGGGCGCAACTTCCTCCTACAACGCACCGCAGAAGGGTTGGTCCTGGCCACCCGCCGCAAGCTGGCCAAGCACCTACTGCGGCTACCGATCCGCGAGTACGACCAGCGCCGTACCGGAGACCTGCTGTCCCGGGTCGGCGCGGACACCACCCTGTTGCGTGCGGTGATCACCTCCGGGCTGCTGGAACTGGCCGCGGGCGTGGTGATCGTGGCCGGGGCCGCAGTCATGATGATTGTGATCGATCCGTTCATGTTCCTGGTCACCACGCTGGCGTTGGTCGGCCTGGTCGGCGGGATCATGATCAGCCGCCGGGTCCGCGGAGCCTCCGAACAGGCTCAGGCCCGCACTGCGGACATGACCTCAGCAGTGGAACGGGCGATCAGCGCCGTACGCACGATCCGGGCTGCCCGGGCTGAGCAACGAGAGACCGAGGCGGTGATCGACAGCGCCACCGCCGCCTACCGGGCCGGGGTCCGGATGGCGAAGCTACAAGCGATGGTCGGCCCAGCAGTGACCACTGTGGTGCAAGGTGCGTTCGTGGCGGTGCTCGGGGTGGGTGGCGCCCGGGTGGCTACCGGCGCCCTCACCGTCGGGGACTTGGTCGCGTTCGTGATGTTCCTGTTCCTGCTGATGATGCCGATCGGGCAGGCAATGAACGCTTACACCCAGCTGCAGGCTGGGCTGGGGGCGCTGCAGCGGATCGAAGACATGTTGGCGGTGCCCACCGAGACCGCCGCCGACCCACCGGCCACCGTGACCGAGCCGGTGCCGGACGCTCCAGCCCTGGAATTCGACCGGGTCAGTTTCGCCTATCCGGACAGCGACCCAGTGCTACAGGAGATCAGCTTCGCCGTGCCGTACGGCACCCGGACCGCGTTGGTCGGCCCCTCCGGCGCGGGCAAGTCCACCTTGTTGGCATTGGCGGAGCGGTTCTACGACGTCAGCTGCGGAACGATCCGGGTAGGCGGGGTGGACGTCCGCGACCAGCCCCGGGAGCACCTACGCACCCAGTTGGGGTATGTAGAGCAGGAGGCGCCGGTGCTGGCCGGCACGATCCGGGAGAACCTGCTGCTGGCGGCACCGGACGCGGACGAGGAGCAGCTGCTCACGGTGCTGTCCCAGGTCAACCTGACCGACCTGGTGGAGCGCACCCCGCATGGACTGGACGCACAGGTCGGGGAAGGTGGAGTGCTGCTGTCCGGTGGAGAACGGCAGCGGTTGGCGATCGCCCGCACCC
>CALGAA010000339.1 GCA_937952445.1 uncultured Bacteroidota bacterium
GGAAAAGGCGTGCAGTTCGGGCTCAAAATGGCTGGCGGTGACCTTTCTATCGACGCTGAAAGGGATGGTGACCACATACGGTCGATTGGGACAATTATCCGCCATTGAATCGGATGGGATCATGGATGCGATCGATGGACTGGTGGCTTCCATCATCAGCGGCGAGGTGGATTGCAGCAGCGCAAGCCCGGATAATATCCTGGATTGGATCGCTTCCTGGTTTGGCCTGGAAGACGATCGAAGCGGGACGGCCGGTGCATCAGGTGCGGCATTTTCCGGCTCGGCACTTCCGGCACACTACCGCACGCCGTCGCTCTATCCCAATCCCACGACCGGACGCATCAACCTGTCTCAGTCGGTGGACCGGGTGGAGGTGTACAATATGGTCGGCCAACTGATGAAGAGGGTATCCGCAGAGACGGACCATTTCGATATCCAGACCTTCGACCCTGGTATGTACGTGGTCCGGATGATCGATGACGGGAAGACCACAGTGGAGCGGATCGTGAAGCAGTAGGGAAATAATTATACAATTCCAGGGTTTTGGTAGAAGATTTCCCTCATGGCGGGGTGCTCATCTCCTGAAAGCAGGAATGCCCTGGGAATACGGAAGCTCCAGCTTCCGTCCCGGGACAGAAAGGGATGAAGCAGGAGCTTCATCAGCCCCAGGGCGAGAACTTCATCCGTCCCAGGGCGGGATTTTCGGACTATATAGCATGAATTTATTTTTCAATTTTAATTAATTAGGGCCTACTCATATTTATACATTAGACTAACTTACAATAAGTTATGGTCAACCCTCAGGGGTGTTAGTCCAAGGTTATTTGCAATTATTTGAAATAACGTTGCATTTAATAAATTCCAAATTTACCTGAGTGAATCAAAAAATTAAACCTCTCGAGTTTGTAACGATAGAATTACGAACACAACCCATTTTGCAGCTAAGTAGGCGGAGATTCCCCAATAATGTAGTTTTCATTTTTATTGAGTGTCAATTTGTGTACTACGGATTTCTTTTTTCTGAAGGGATAATGCTTTATCTGAAGGATGTCATAGAAGGCTTGCAACTTCTCTATTGGTTTGCTGCATTTACGCACTGCAATGGTTTTATCGAATGTATTTTTTCCCTGGGAAGTTATCATCTTTTGAGTATTCCCTATTCGGACGATTTCCTTCCAATTCAGATTGATTTTATGAGCCTTGAACTGATAGCGCATTGTATTTACGATCCAATACGCCAGTATACCTAAATTTAAGTGAGCCAGTGTAGCCTGATCCGTTTTGTGATAAACAGGACGTAAATCAAGGTCTGTTTTAAGGCACCGGAAGCTACTTTCGATTTCACGGATTGTATTATATATATCCCAAATGGTCTGTTCTTCAACCATATCCAAATCAGTTCTTATGAAGTAAACCCCCAGTTGGTGTCAGAATCCAATATGGAAATACATCATTCCCGGATTGGTCAATGCCCACGTGCACGTGATAAAACGAAACTGTATCTTCCGAAGTTCTAAAAAGTAACTAAATTAAAGCCATGGCAAAAAATAAGACAACGTACACCGGGAAAGACGTGACCGAATTTGTTCATTCATTCGTGGACCAGGAATGGAAAAAGGATGATAGTTTTCGACTCATCGAACTACTGCAGGAATGGTCAGGTGAAGA
>CALGAA010000340.1 GCA_937952445.1 uncultured Bacteroidota bacterium
CTACAATATCAGGCCGAGCCTACGGCTCTCATACCTGCCTACCGAATTAGGTAGGCATACCAGATGTTCTATCAGAAATTAGTAATTGGTGATTAGTGATTAGTGTTTGACTTCCCGGTTTATAAATCCTTCAAAATAAAAAAGGTGCCTGGAAATATCCAGACACCTTTTACTAAATGTATCAATCTTGACGACGGATCGTCTCTTAATTGTTTCTCAGGAAATCACGCAAGACGTAATGCAGGATTCCTTCATTGAGGTAATATGCCACTTCAATATCAGAATCCAGCCTCGCGATCACTTCAAAATTCACTACAGTACCGTCGCTTTTTACAGCGGTGGCTTTGAGTTTTTTACTTGGGCTCAACCCTTCTTCGATGCCCGTGATCGAAAACGTTTCTGTCCCATCAAGACCGATGGTGTCGGCGTTTTCACCAGGCAGGAATTCCAAAGGTAAAACACCCATCCCCACCAGGTTGCTGCGGTGAATCCGCTCGTAGCTATCAGCGATCACAGCTTTCACGCCCAGAAGGGTCGTACCTTTCGCCGCCCAGTCCCTGGATGAACCACTTCCGTATTCTTTCCCCGCAAGCACAATCAGCGGAATATCGTTTTTCTTGTATTCTTCCGCTGCTTCATACACCGACATTATAATATCGTTGGGCAGATAATTGGTAAATCCTCCTTCCTTGGGCGACAATTGGTTCTTGATCCGAACGTTGGCAAACGTTCCCCGCATCATCACCTCATGATTCCCCCGACGGGATCCGTAGGAGTTGAACATATGCCGGGGTACCCCATTTTCTGACAAATACTGACCCGCAGGTGAATCAATGGAAAAGGAACCCGCTGGTGAAATGTGGTCGGTGGTCACAGAATCACCCAGTTTGAGCAATACCCTCGCATTGCGGATGTCCTTGGGTGCTTTCGGATCTGTACTGATATCCTTAAAGAAAGGGGCTTCTTTGATGTACGTCGAATCATCAGACCACTCGTAGTTGGTACCTTCCGGTGCTTCCAGATTTTGCCACTGTTCCTCGCCATCAAAAATGACGCTGTACGCCTTCTCAAAATCTTCAGGCTTCAGGTTCTCCAACATAAATTGATTGATCTCCTCCTGTGAAGGCCAGATGTCCTTAAGGAACACATCCTTACCATTGGGATCCTGCCCCAGCGGTTCCTCCATCAGGTTGATATCTGTTCGCCCGGCGATCGCATACGCCACAACAAGCATGGGCGAAGCCAGGAAATTCATTTTTACCTTCGGATGAACACGAGCCTCAAAATTTCGGTTCCCCGACAACACCGAACTCACGATAAGTTCGCCCTCCGTCACCGCTTTATCAATCGCCGGAGGTAGCGGACCAGAGTTCCCGATACAGGAAGTACATCCGTAACCCACCACATGGAACCGGAGAGCCTCCAGATCTGCCAGCAAGCCGGATCGTTGCAGATAATCGGTTACAACTTTGGATCCGGGTGCCAGAGACGTTTTGACCCATGGCTTGGTGTCCAATCCGTGCTGGATCGCTTTTCGCGCTACCAATCCTGCACCGAGCATGACGCTTGGATTGGATGTGTTGGTACACGACGTGATCGCCGCAATGACGATCGATCCGTCGTTGAGCGTATATTGTTCGTTTCTCTTTTCGATTTTGATCGTTTTCAAATGGTTGTCCTTGACGACCACTTCGGCCCCGCCGCTTCGCTGGCTGGTATTCCAGGTGAATTCTGTTCCGGATCCTCCTTCAGACAACCACAAGGATTCTTTTCGTTCTTTGAGTGGAATGTATTCCCGGTCAAATTCAGACCGGAGCAATTCCTGAAACTTGGTTTTCAGATCTTTCACCAAAATTTTGTCCTGCGGTCTTTTCGGTCCGGAAACGGTCGGTTCCACTGTGCCCAGATCGAGTTCCACCACTTTGGAATACGTGATGTTTTCATCTCCGGTTCTCCACAGCATATTCGCTTTGCAATATTCTTCCACCAGATCGATTTGCTCCTGAGATCTGTTGGTTCGCTTCATGTATTCCAGGGTCTGATCGTCGATCGGGAAATACGTTACGGTACATCCAAATTCAGGCGACATATTGGAAATTGTGGCCCGGTCCGGCACAGTCAGATGATCCAGTCCATCGCCGAAAACCTCCACGAATTTGCCCACGACCCCGTGCTGACGGAGAAGTTCGGTAATCGTCAAAACCATGTCCGTTGACGTCGTGCCTTTGGGCAATCGCCCTGTGAGTTTTAATCCCACTACCTGAGGGCAGGTAAAATAGATCGGTTGTTCGAGGATGGCAGCCTCTGCCTCGATTCCACCCACACCCCATCCGACGACTCCGATACCGTTGACCATGGGGGTATGCGAATCGGTTCCTACCAGGGTGTCCGGAAATGCCCATCCGTCTCGTTTGATCACGCCTTTCGCCAGATATTCCAGGTTCACCTGGTGACAAATCCCCATTCCCGGAGGCACCACCGTAAAGTTGTCAAATGCGCTTTGTGCCCACTTCAAAACCTGATATCGTTCTTTATTTCGGTTGTATTCGTATTCTACGTTTCGTGCATACGCATAGTTGGTTCCGTAAAAATCAACCTGAACACTGTGGTCGATGACCAGATCCACGGGGATGGCGGGATTGATTTTTGAACCATCCTTGCCTTTTCGGATTACCTCAGATCGGATGGATGCGACGTCCACTACAGCCGGAACACCCGTAAAATCCTGCATCAGAACGCGGGCAGGTTTGAACGAAATATCGTTTGTCGTACCATCCGGATTCCAGTGGAGTA
>CALGAA010000341.1 GCA_937952445.1 uncultured Bacteroidota bacterium
AACCATTTTATTCACATGTAGCATCTACAAGGTCATTTATAGGAACTTGAGTTAGACGGCATCCCAGAGGGTAGGCAGGTGATATTAATGTATTAAACCAATATACGCATTTTTGGCATTTTCCTGATCCACTGAAAAAGCACGCTGGGATGTTGGAGCCCTAGCTCCGTCATAAAAAATATAAGTGTATGAGGTGCGATAGGCCCAGGCTTCGATTTATCTTCTCCACCCATTTGGTTCGGTTTTACTCCCCTGAGGTTATCGCCCTCGCCACCTCCACCGGCAAATCCGATTCGATCACATCCGCCCCTGATTCGATAATCCTCCTATAGGCATCAGCACGTTCCTCCGGTGTGTCCAAATGATCTGCTGAAGGGGCTGTGGAGATCATATACTTCACCCCCGCTCCGTGCAATTGGTCATACAGATTTTTGTTTTTGGCATCCCATTCCGGTCCCACATAAGCCATCACTTGAGACCACGGTATCCCCGCCTGAACATACGAATCAAAAGCCTCCTGAGTTCTCACAAAGGCAGAGAACATTATATCCGGAATGCGATCGAGATAGTATCGCGCCTGATCCGCGGTATGCACCGTCACCATGACGTGACCGGCTGCATCCAGCCGACGAATGATGTCAACCGTCATTTGCAAAGGCACATCTTTTTTATCCAGATTGAGAATAGTTTTCCCTTTGGCCCACAGAATGGTTTCCTCCAGAGTCGGTATCCGAAAATCGGTCAGCTGTCCAAATTTATCTTTCAACCGAAGCGACTTCAGTTCCTCCAGGGTATAATCCGACACTTTTCCTGTTCCCGTTGTGGTTCGATCCAAAGTAGCATCGTGGACCAACACAATGACACTATCTTTGCTCAAGCGGGGATCTATCTCAAAAAACGCAGGGGTATAGCTTAACGTGTATTCCATCGCTTCGATAGAATTCTCCGGCATCCCTTTCACCATCCCGCCCCGGTGCCCACTTATTAAGGGTGGATCATTTTCACTGTATTGTAAAAAATCGTGGAGCTGTTCCGGACTTTCAATACCGAGGTAATATGGTCCCCTGTCCTGTGATTGGGTCAGATGCGGCCAAACCATACAGATCCCCCATATAGCAATCCCTGAAAGGAACTGAATACAGGCCAACTTCCGTATGTAATTGACTGGTCTCATATGCCTTTGTCCTCCGTCGGTTAGAAGGGGATCACTATGCGTATTTTGGCAACTTAAAAGGAGATCGATATGGGCGGAACAACATATCATTGGCCTGTTCATTTCCGATAAATCGCTCCTTGGCACTATCCCATCGCAATGGTTTTTTCAATCGAAATGAAATTAACCCCAGATGCATCGGCAGGGTCATCAGCCGGGCATAAGTCAGATTGCTTTCGGGTTCCTTCCGCGATTTGACCGAATCGAGAAAATTACGCTGGTGTCCCGGCGAACGGGGAATGGATTGTGGCACATGATCCAGATCTTCCAGCACCTCTCCGCCGATTCGTATTTTTCTCGTACCATAGTCGCAGGTCAGCGAACCTTTTTCCCCTTCAAAATGAGCGCCGATTCCCATCTCCGAAGCACCGGGAACGTTCGGTGGCTTGGTAGTCCAGAACACATCGAGACCTTCAAATTTATAATCGACATCGATCCATTTGGGTGTATCCGCGATGCCGTCCGTCGGCACTTCTCCCCGGGCATCTATACTTTTCAATCCCCTGGGATCCACCGACATATACATTATATCAGCAATATGGCACCAGAAGTCCGCAAAAACACCCCCGGAATAATCGAAAAAGCTCCGGTACGTTCGGTGGCATCTCACCGGTGTGTATTCGGCGTACGGCGCTGGTCCCAGCCACATATTCCAATCCAGATGCGCTGGAGGATCTTCATTGGCCGGGAAGCCCAATCCTGAGGTTCCTCCGGTTTTCCATAAACGTACGGTGTGTATTTTTCCTAAAGCGCCCGACCGGATGATTTCCGCCACGCGATGATAGTTATCGCCCGCATGAATTTGGGTGCCCAGTTGAAAAATAGTGTCGTATTTCTTTTGTGCCGCTAACATCACCTGGCCTTCTTTCACGGAATAACTCAAGGGTTTTTCACCATACACATCCTTGCCTGATTCAAAAGCATGGATCGCCACCAGAGCGTGCCAATGATCCGGCGTGGCGCAGGTCACCACATCGATATCTTTTCGATCGATAATCCGGCGGTAATCACTGTAACCGTCGGCTTTCACGTTGGGCTGGAGGGATGAACGCAGTTTCTCTGACTCCGCCAAATGGTGGGCGTCCACGTCACACAGAGCGACGGTATCGACATCATCCATCCGACCAAACCAATTGATATGGCTCCTACCCATGCCATTGACACCGACATGAGCGACCCTGATCTTATCGCTTGGAGGTACTTTTAGAAAATTGTGTGTGATAAAGGGCAGTCCCGCCAATCCGAGACTCGTATTCCGGATAAACCTCCGGCGATTTGGATCTTTTATTTGACTCATAATGAAAAGTTATCTCTGCTAATTAAAGAAAAAGGAGCTCCTAAATGTAGCTTCTTTTTCCAAAATATCAAAAATGTATGCTCAATATCCGGGATTCTGAACGAGACCTGGCTCCACCCGCAAACTGTTTTCATGGAATGGCCACAGATAATATCGCTCCTCAAAAGACCGGTCTTCAATTTTCAGAGAAACCAATTCACCGTTGATCTTCCGGGTATGGCCCAGCGCAGGTTCATTGAGAACGTCTTCTGCAATTCGCCATCGTATGATGTCATCGTAACGCAAACCTTCTGCGGCTAATTCAATCCGGCGTTCGTTTCGGATCAATTCGATCCAATCCTGTTGTCCATAAGCGCTATACTTGGGCAAGGTCACATCAGCGTGTGCCATATCCAGACCAGCTCGTTCCCGGATCTGATTGATGCATTGCTTCGCCAGATCATCTATATCATTCATCATAATTTTGGCCTCTGCATAGGTCAACAGTACTTCTGCGTACCGTAGCAATCCATATTCCATATTCCCGGCGCTTTTAAACGCATCCGCTTCGTCCACAAATTTCCTAAACCAGTATCCGCTAGCGCTCGACCGTTCATTTTCATGATACATCGGATTATTTTCGTTGTAAATATCGATGGTATCCCCATAGAAGATATCGCCATGCCCCATAATGGAAGCTGCATATCTCGGGTCGCGGTTGAGACCGGGATTCAACTCATACTCTTCCTTCGAATAAAGCGGACTTTCATCGATAGGGTCACCCTGCAGTGTCCAGTACGAATCCACCAGGGATTTCAGGGGAACCACGTACGATTGACCGTTCCCGGTCCGGTAATGAGGACCCAGGTACTGGAACGAATGACTATCGGTTCCCGAATGGCTTTCGTGGTCAAAATGCATGATAAATTCATTGTTGTTGGACGACGCTTCATAGTTAAAAAGATCGGCGTATACCGGATGCAAGGAATATTTTCCACTATCCATAATTTCTTTAGCCAATCGTGCGGCTAATTCATACCGTTCATTGTAAAGCGCATACCGCATGGTCAAAGCTTTCAGCGAATACTTGTTGAACATCCATTTATCCGTCGTGTATTCGTCCTCAGGAAGCTTCGCGGCTAATTCCTCCGAATGGGTGAAAAGATATTCCAGGATTTCCTCCTTGGGGGTAACAGGCTGGATGGCATCTTCCAGATCCGCGGGTTCGAGGTGGAACGGAACATCACCCCACCGAAAGGTCAACACAAAATAATGCCAGAGTCGGAGTCCTTCGAGGATGGCCTGATACCTATCCCGTATGGATTCATTCTCCACATAGGGCACATCGATGTTGTCTATAAATGTATTCAGACGACCGAGATGCTTCATGTGCAATTCGTAATAGTACAAAAATTCCGGGCTGTTGCTGTTGAAGTTTCCATTCGCAATCCGCTGATGATAGTGCCCCACCACCCGGCTGTAGGCGTTATCCGATTTCCCATCCCACATGTAAAATAAAAGCTGGGGGGTTGAATGATGTGTGAATACGTCATAACTACTGCTGTAGACCACCCGACGTAAATCCTCTTCGTCATTGAAAAATTCCACAAACGAAGTTGCCGTTGGATCGGTTTTATCGAGAAAGTCTTCACAACCTGAGAAAAGGATGAACATGAAGACGATATAAATTGACTTTTTCATAAGCTTTTGACTTTTAGGTTTTAAAATATCGTGGCCATAGCACCAAGACTGTAGGTCGCCATCCGGGGATATGCTCCGTTTCCGCCATCCCGCTCCGGCTCCAGTCCTTCCCATCCGGTGAAAGTGAACGCATCCTGAGCGTTGAAATAAATTCGGATGTTGCGGAAACTGTTCCCAATATTGGGAATTGAATATCCAAGTTGGATGGTCTTGATTCGGAAAAACGACGCATCACTTAACCATACGTCACTCAACACAGCATTGGAACTCGACCCGGTCCACACCCGTGGAAACCGGTTGTCCGTAGCTCCGGGTGTCCAGCGGTTATCCATATAATATTGTCTCGGTGTGCCCAGGCTATTGCTCGACCCATCCATCATGACCGGATATCCTTCCATTCCGTTGAGCCGGCCAGTCCGTTGACCTACGCCCTGACCCAATACCGTAAAGTCCCATCTTTTATATGATAAATCGAGATTGACGGAAAAATTCAAATGGGGGAATGGATCTCCCAAATCTACTTTGTCCATATCGTTGATCACCCCATCGCCGTTTTGATCGACGTACCGGATATCACCGGGGAGCGTATTGGGCAACTTGGCTTCGGTGGCATCGACTTCTGCCTGGCTCTGGAAGAACCCATCACTTTCATAGCCATAGTAATTATCAACGGCAATACCCCTGTACCAGATTTTATCCGTATTGTCCTTGAATATCAACGTATCGGAATTGGAATACCCCGCTTTCAACACTTTATTCCGATTATCAAATATCATCCCGCCTACTGAATAGGAAAAATCGCCCAGGTTATCCGACCAACTGGCGGAAAATTCCCATCCCTTATTTTCCACTTCTCCGATGTTGACAGACGTACTGAGATAATATGAACCGGTCAAAGGAGGTACCGGGAATTCGGAGTAGATCAGGTCAAAGGAATGCTTGTTGTATATGTCAAATGTAGCATTGAATCGATTTCCCGCCGCTGAGATATCCACTCCAAGGTTTGCCTGCTTTTGTTTTTCCCAGGAGAAAAGTGGATTGGGAACCCGCATGGTCCAGCCCCATGTGTTGACAACTTCCTGCCACAGATATGGCGCGACGTTTTCATTTCCGATCAAGCCATAAGAAACCCTCAGCTTCAGATTATCGATGATTCCCTGCTCCCGGAGATCAGCCATAAACGATTCGTTGTGTATGTTCCATCCCAAAGAGGCGGAAGGGAACAGGCCCCATCGCTGACCAGGTGCAAATTTACTGCTCCCATCCGTTCGAACGGTGGCCTCGAGCAGGTATCGGTTGTCCAGAGAATAATTGAGTTTGGTAAAGAAGGACGCCTTGGAAATTTCCCGGTAATCGGTATAGTTATAATTCATCACTTCGGTCCCACCGACCAGATAAATTTTATCCTGTTGATTCCTCAAGGTGGTTTCATAGTTCACCAGAGCTCGGGCGGTCAACTGACTTTCACTCACCCCCTGGGAGGCTCCTACAGCATTTCCCCAAACCGCAACCGGCTTTCCGTCACCGTCAAAAAATTTGAAAGTCTGACGCTTGTATTTGTTGGCCGACTTGTTGATCATGTAAGATACATTACCTGCAATGTGGAGGTTATCGGTGATATAATACCGGGGTCGCAGATTGATCGTACTGCGATCATGCAAATTGTTCCGCAATCCACCTGCTCGGATTCGGGCGAGCGGATTCTGATCATTGTTGTGCAGCCGGTAGTGATCTTCCAGCTCCGTGTTTTCGTAAAATGGCTCCTGAGTCGGATTCATCAACCACGCCCGCTGGTACAACCCGTGTCCATCGCTGTTGGCGTGCAAGCGATCCACCTGCAATCGGTGGGCATAAAAATCAGCCAGGAGAACAAAGCGATCCGCAATGTTGATGTTTGTATTAAACCGGGCACTAAACTTATTCGACCCTTCCAGGGTATTGAGCCCGTTTGCTTCGATATAGCCCAGCATCAGATTGAACGTTCCGACTCCACCACCTCCGGAGATGCTCGCCGAAGTATTGTAGGAATGAGCCGGTCGCTCCATGATAATGTCCAACCAATCCACCGTGGGTATCTCCCCGGTTTCGGCCTTTTGGATATCCTGATCAGTAAAAAGGGGGGTCTGCCCCTGCATCTCACGGGCTTCGTTGTTCAATCGCATGTAGTTGGCGGAATTGACAAAATCCGGCAAATCGATCGGCGATTGAATCGCAGCCCAGGTATGTAGATCGACTTTGAACTCGCCGGTCGTTCCCCGTTCGGTTTCGATAATAATGACACCGTTTGCACCTCTTGATCCATACATCGAAGCAGCCGCGGCATCCTTAAGCACGCTGATGCTTTTAACCTGATTGGGATCGATGTCGGTCAGAGATTGTTCCATTCCATCTACGATAACCAGCGGAGAAGCATTCTGTAAGGTACTGAGTCCCCTGATTTGAATATTTCCAGGCACGCTGCCGGGCAAGTTATTCCCCTGCATCATCGTCACCCCTGCTACGGTTCCACTAAACCCTTCCTGAAGTTTTTGCATTGGCCGGGTCCGGAGCCTGTCCATATCCACGGTTTCAATCGAGGAGGCGACATGTTCACGTTCTACGGTGTTGTAACCTACTACGACCACCTGGTCCAGGATAGCGGATTCCTCCACGAGTGTGATTACGATGTTGGATCGCCCATCTACCCGTACTTCCTGTGTTTGATATCCGATGTATGAAACCAGCAACACTGCATCATCTTCTACATTGCTCAGTGAAAATTCCCCGAGTAGGTTGGTCGCTGTACCTTCGTTGGTCCCCTTGACCAAAACGTTCACGCCGATCAATGGCTCTCCATTTATATCGATCACCTTTCCGGTCAGGTTATTGACACTGTAGAGCGCACTTCTGACCGACAGTTCTTTCATTTTGAGCTTTTGATGAATGATCCGCTCGGAAGTGGTATTCCGACCTTTATTGGGTATTTCATCCTTATTGACCGGTTCGACGTTCTCCAACCTGGGTGCAGCTTGTTCCACTTCTTTCGTTTTTACCTTCCTGGCCGGGAGGATCGTATAATAATTTTCTCCCATTTTCTGGAACCGCAACCCCGACGGGGTGAGTATGGCCTGCAAAGTTTCCTCCAGATCTCCGTCCAGTTTGGCATCGGATGAAATTTCCTTCTGCTTGAGAAGATCCGGGTCATAACTAAAATATGCACCATACTTTTCTTCGATTTTCTTCAGAACATTGATTAATTGTTCCCCCTGGGTTGATTCTTGCAGTATATAGGTTGATTTGGACATATTTAAGACCATATCACCCTGTGCAAAAACCACCTGCTGAAGAAAAACCAGACCAATAAGTAATTGAAGTTTTCTCATAATCCTATTAATTTGATCCTTGATAATTTTTCAAAAAATTGATTCATTTCCTTATTCTTTTTTCAGTGTGATCTGATTCAAAAGTGGTTTCGTAAATATTGGACAACGACCTTAGCACGATGTCCAGGTTATCGTTGGGTAATGTACCTGAGAAGTTCCGTTCCAAAATATCCGGATCTGCGCATCGAATGGTCACCCCGTAAAATTCATCGATCGATTGCAACACTTCCACGACGGTGGCATTTTCAAATTTCAATTTTCGATCTTGCCAGGCGGTATAGAGAGAGTGATCCACCTGGCCGACTACCACGTCGGAATGATGCCCGTCAGATTCCACAAAATCTCCAGATTCATTCAGCAAAGCAAGGGCAGCGCCAGTATCCCTTCTAGCCATCACTCTCACACTGCCTTCTTCCAGCA
>CALGAA010000342.1 GCA_937952445.1 uncultured Bacteroidota bacterium
TAGATTAAATGGCAAATAAAAACAAAGATCATGGTCAGGATATACCCCATGTGGGGCGAGGTGCCGGGGGCGCCGGACGTGTAGCCGGATTTTTGTCCGATGAAAGCGCAGAGGATACTTCCGGCACGCTAAGGAGGCTTTTACAAGAACTGAAAGGCAAACAAGTCCTTTTCCTATTTGTTTTGTTTCTATCCCTCACCGCTTCGGTAACCCAGATTTTCTCCCCCATGATCAATTAGATCGTGGAAGGATTTTATTCGGGTGCAGGCCTCAACTGGTCCGGTATTTCACGAACTGCTATGATCCTGATTATCCTGTATGTGATAAATTTTGCAGCCCGATATTTAGCTCAACTTCCATGGTGCGCATCGCGCAAAGTGTAGTGGCCACCTTGCGTCTTAAAATGGACCGCAAACTAAACGCTATCCCGCTCAATTATTTCGATACCTCGTCATCCGGCAACCTTCAGAGCCTTTTGTCAAATGATCTGGACAACGTGTCCAACACCCTGCAATCCGGTCTCGCAGCTTCCATAACGGCTATAGCCATGATGATTGGTGTTTTTATTATGATGCTGACCATCTATCCATTGCTCGCATTTCTGACGCTAATTATCGTGCCCCTGAGTTATTTTCTGGTAAAATATCTTGTGAAAAGGGCAAAACCGATCTTTCAAAAAAATGCAAATGTAACGGGGACCCTCAATGGCCACATCGAAGAGAATTTTCAGGGACAAGATGTGGTGAGTTCCTATCACCTCGAAGATGATCTCGTGGAAGAAATGGAGCATCTCAATGAGGAATTGTACGAAAGTGAGTGGAAGTCTTCCATGGTATCCTTTATGACCCGTCCGGCCGGTGACCTTATGCTCAACATCAACTATGTACTTGTTTCCATTATCGGCGGTTACAATGTCATAATGGGTCGGGTGAGTCTGGGTGAATTTCAGGCCTTTATACAGTACGTCCGCCTGTTCAACGGACCTTTCACTATGGTAATGGGCATCCTCAACAGCATAATGAGCGCCCTGGCCTCAGCCGAGCGTATTTATAAATTCCTGGATGTGGCTGAAATCGAAGAGTCAGGCGTTAGAAAGCTCGATCCCGACACCGTGAAGGGAAGCATTGCGCTCACTGACGTTGATTTCGCATACATACCTCAAATCCCCTTGTTTCAAAAGGTATCGCTGGAAGTTCCAAAGGGGCAGCAAATTGCCATAGTGGGATCGACGGGAGCCGGTAAAACAACACTGGTCAACCTTCTCATGCGATTCTACGAGATTCAGGGCGGGGCAATATCGCTCGATGGCCGGGATATCAGGGAATATGAAACAAGCGAACTGCGCAAAGCTTTTGCCATGGTGTTACAAGATACCAGGATATTTGAAGGCAGCATTCGGGATAATATAGCCTACGGTTATCCTACCGGCCCCGGAGAAGCGCTGGATGTGGTCCCGATGGAGGAAATCAAAAATGCTGCTGAAATGGCACGGGCGAGTCATTTTATCGAGTTGATGCCCCATGGATACGATACCCTTCTTACCGATGGCGGTAGCAACATCTCACAGGGTCAACGGTAATTGATTACGATAGCCCGTGCTGTGATAAAACGGGCGCCAATCACCATTCTCGACGAAGCCACATCTTCTGTAGATACCCGTACAGAGGTACTGATCCAGGATGGAATGAAGGAACTGACCGAATCCAAAACCAGTTTTGTGATCGCGCACCGGCTTTCCACGGTTCGTCATGCCGACAAGATCATTGTGATGGATAAAGGAACCATCGTGGAAACTGGCACACACGAACAATTATTGGAAAAGGGTGGATTGTACCGGGATATGTATATGGCAGGTACCTCCACGGATTAAATTTTCATGGGGTGTCTGGGAGTTCAGCAAACAGGTCAGTCCGATGGTGGGATGTACCGTAGTGAGATTGCCGGGCTCCAACAATCCAGGACGTCATTTAATCGTGATCATACTTTTTTTGGCCAGGTAACCTGCCCGACATTGGCTTAATTTTAAGTCCGAATTATAGCGTTTCTCTCAACCATTGAAAAAATTCCCGCTGCCACACCAATGCATTCTGGGGTTGTAGTACCCAGTGGTTTTCCTCCGGGAAAAACAATAATTTGCTCTTTATTCCTCTCAATTGGGCTGCCTGAAATGCACCCAAACCTTGTTCGATGGGCACCCGGTAGTCCTTTCCCCCCTGAATGATCATGATGGGCGTATCCCATTGGTCCACATAGCTAATCGGGTTAAATTCATTAAAGGCCTTTTGGGCAGTTTCGTTGTCTTTTTCCCAATACGGACCGCCCATATCGTGGTTGACGAAAAAAAGTTCTTCTGTAGTCCCGTACATCGCTCTGTTGTCAAACACCCCGTCGTGCGCGATAAAAGTTTTAAACCGCCCTTCGTGATTCCCGGCAAGCCAAAACACAGAGTAGCCTCCAAAGCTGGCTCCTACGGCTCCCAGCCGGTCTTGATCGACGTAGGGTTCTCTGACCATATCATCAATGGCGTCGAGATAATCCTGCATGGCCCCTCCACCCCAATCGCCACTACTTGCAGCATTCCATTCCACCCCGTGGCCGGGCATACCACGGCGGTTGGGCGCAACGATGATGTATCCTTGCGAAGCCATCAACTGGAAATTCCAACGGAAGGAATAGAACTGAGAGAGCGGTGATTGCGGTCCACCCTGCGCATACAGAAGGGTGGGGTATTTTTTATTCTTGTCAAAGTTGGGCGGCAGGATGACCCAGACCAGCATTTGCTTCCCGTCTTTTGTGGTGACCATTCTTTTTTCCACCGATGGCAGATCAAATTTTCCATAGAATTCGGTGTTGACCCGGGTGAGTTGTGTAAAGGATTTACTATCCAGGTCAAAGGAAAAAATTTCCGTAGCGTGGTTCATATCGGTGCGTGTCACGATCAACTGCCCGTTTGTTTCGGCCACAATTCCCGTGATATCAAATTGTCCTTGCGACAGCTGCTCTACCACGGGCATTTTTCGGGTTTTTCCGGGATAGTCCACCTTGAAGATCTGAATGGTACCATCTACGGGAGCTGTAAAATAAATATCCCTGTTGTTGGATGCCCAGATAAAGCTGTTTACCGTACCGTCCCAATGGGCTGTCAGGTTTTGTTTTACGCCATCCTCCAGGACGATGATATCGTTTTTATCCGATTCGTAGCCTTCGGTTTTCATTTGCAGGTAGGCGAGGATTCCATTTTGCGAAAACGCCGGATTCGTGTCATAGCCTTTGTTATCAGTCGTCAGGTTTTCCGTGGTGCGACTGGCCAGATTGTATTTGTAAATATCCGTATTGGTGCTGATGGCGTATTCGGTCCCTTCGAGTTTTTTGCTCACATAGTAAATATTCTCCCCATTCGGTCCCCACACGTAATCCTCGTCACCGCCGAATGGGGCCTGGGGGGTGTAGTAAGGCTCATCCGGGGTAATGTCGATTTCTTCGCCCGAATTCACGTCCTTGTAAAAAACGTGGTTGTAGCTGCCATCGTTCCAGGTATCCCAATGCCGGTAATCCAGGGAAGTGTATATATATACATCGCTTTTGGGTAAATCGGAGTATACGTCTTTTCCCCTGACATCTTTTACGTGGACTGCTTTGTGCATCAATCGATATTGCCCGTTGGGCGAGAGGTTTTTATCGACCGCCCGGACTTCGTCTTCCTGGATTTCGGTAGCTTTTCCGCCGGAAACGGACATGGTGAAGAACTTCGAATCAAAATTATTGGCCTCCACATTGGGGATGGTCACTTTGTAGAACAGATTCTGCCCATCTTCAGACAGGCCGATCGGACTGACTCTTTTCACCTGCCACAACGCTTCTGGCGTCATGGTTTCCTGGGCGAGGAGCATACTGGTGCAGAGAAATGCGAGCAGGAACATTATTTTTTTCATTGCTTGAATATTGATTATTTAAGGCGTGTAAAGATACTGAAAAAAGGTGGGTGGCGGGATGAAAATTGGGGAGGGTAGGGTATTGGCAGGGATTTGGCGTAGGTGTTTTCTTTGCTGTAGAATCGGAGTAGGGGGGCGTTCTTTTATATGCTGCAATTGTGAGGGGGTCAATATCCTCCGGATTTTCTCCAATTGGAACTATGAGCAAATCCATGATTGTCGATCTTTTTAGACTTTGATGTCCAATAGCGGATTTCAAGTGTTTACCCCTTTTGTGTTACCATCCGGTCAAGTCGGATTAACTTACTAAGTATTATCACAATTTTTACGTAGGTTAAAAGGCCCGGGTGAACGGTGAACATTCCCACCAGAATCATTCTATAATGGCCTGTACAGGAATTCCAAAATCAAAATTGTTGGAGAGAAGCGAAAACTTAATCCATCAATTTAGATTTACAGGGGTTGCACTATGAATAAGGCTACAAGGGGAGAGGTGGATCAAATCATTGTTTCTCATTTAAAAGAGGTACAATGTTTTCCAATACGGTCATCACAGGCTTCTTTTTTTGGTTGTAAATATTTATGAACAGTACCATTATTTCGTCTTTAAAAATCACATCTATAAATGCCTTGAATCGATCCATATCCTTATATAGTTCTCCAATTTTGAGGAGGTCAATGCATTCCTTAATAAACTCATTTTCAGTTTCCAATTCCAACAATCGTTCTACAATTTTGGCCATGGTGGCTTCCTCATCGAAATGATCGGCAACTGGGTGGTTTTGCACAAGGCACTCTGTTACATCAAAGTAATAATTTTCAATTGTAGTGATGATTTCAAGATCGGTCAATTTCCGTGCTTCAATTTTCATTTGATCTATATATCGCTCATTGTGCTTAAGCAAAGTCTGTCCAATAAGCTTCCAGTCAATTCCACGGCCAATGCCCAGACATTTAAGAATATAATTTTCAGTACCCACATAATCGTTGATACCCGACCGCTGAATGATAATGGGATCTTCAATGGACTGTCCGTATCCACCGGAAATGGGAAGGTCAATTCCGAAGTCTTTTCTGAGTAGTTCTTTTAGAGTCATGTTTTTAGCTTTAGATTGGAAGATCGTGTTTCCTATTGTATTTTTCAAATTATCAATTCTATGGAACCGCTTTAGTCCAGGATAATTAGGTTGTGTACGTGGTGCTTTTGGTCTTCATTTTTCATATGAGGGTTTCGTTTGTAGTGATAAAATGTGGATTTCAATTGGCCCTTTCAGGGCCGATCTGCATTCGTTAGTTTCCTGCGAGGCAGTTGGTCTGCAATAATAGGATGGTAGCGTGAAATATTACTTCACAGAATCATCGTGCCGGTCCAATTTTGGATCAAAAAGGCTACAACTGCGTTTAATCGTAGCTTAAACTGCTGGCAGAAAACATTCGTATCCAAAACCACATAGTACAGTCTTGATTGGTTTGGTAGGGTTATCCCATCGAAAGGCGATGTATTTGGAATCAATCGGTATCCACTGCCCGGGTGGGGCTTTATCAAAGTCAGGAAGGAAATAGCTCATATCAACAAAAAATTAAAAGTTAGCAAATAACCAGAATCAAGGATTGTTACCGAAGTATGGACAGGAGTGGATCAATCAAAAAATGTTGTTTCTAAAGAACATTTTCGGTATTTGTTGTTTCTGCACAACAAAAACGGCACGTGATATTCTCTCTACGTGTTTCGACCTTAGTCGGCGTGGATGTTTCCTGGCCAAACCTTCATTATTACTAAATTCTTGTATTTTTGGAAAAATAGCGGCTGATGTTTTAGATGTCAGAGTTTTAAAATGTTGATTATCGCTTAATATCATATCTTCACCCCAACCAAGTAGTGCAAACATGGCCATAGAGAAAAAAATCAGTGAAATTTTATTATCCATCGATAATG
>CALGAA010000343.1 GCA_937952445.1 uncultured Bacteroidota bacterium
CTCAGTAATTACTACACAATCACGCCAAAATGGGAAAGCGTGAAAGGGAGATCAACAACACGAGGAACAGATCGTCAATGGGCCACAGTATGTTGTGGAAACTACACGACTTGCCCCCAAACCGTGGGTGATAGTTATTTTACTCCTTAAAAATTGATTTGAACTATATATTCAGTCGTACCCCTGATAGGAAATAAATCTCTCAGGGGTACATCTATGTGAATCATCCAGAATTATTATTCGAACGCTCAATTATTCTAATCATGAAAAGGACATTATCAATTTTTCCGGTTCTAATTATTCTAGCGTGGAATGCTAGTCAGGCCCAGATTAATATTTCTGCTGTAGCGGGTGGTGGGATATCGGATTTACATACCGGATTTCCACTATCTGATAATTCCACGACAAATGAGTTCTTAGTACCGGGTATGCTTCTCCAGGCAGGTGCAGCATTAAATTCAACTTTTCAAGAAGATGGCAAGTTGAGTTGGGAAGCTCAGATCTTATTACGAAGATCTACGCTAAGAAATGTACCAATAGACTGGGTCAATGCTGATTGTACCGATCTGGGGGATGGAATAACAATATGTCATTCTCCCTTTCCAAGAGATTACAACAATGTGTACAAATGGAATTATTGGTCAATAAACATACCTGCGTCTCTGAACTTTCAGGTTTTTGGGCCGATTGGCTGGAAGATAGGAGGGAATATTAATTACCTATTATCCAAATTCCCGGAAGAAGATAAAATTAAGATCAATGGTGGTAATCCTAATTTGAATACAAAATTTGATTCTTTCAGCTGGCAGGGACACACGGGCTTTTTTGGAATAATTAACCCTAGGATAAGAATTGAAGCTTTGGTATTTTCGGACTTTAAACCTCGGTTGACACATGGCGGGCAGATATTGGACGATGGAACTCCCGTTGACCCCGAATACCGGGCTATGGGATTGTTTGTAAATGCGATTTACAGGTTGAACTAAAGAACGACTTTGTCGTGCTGGGGACCGGGTGAAGAAGCGTGTGTATTCCTGTGTGTCAAAGCTCCTAGCTCCAGCCCGAACTAATGGACGAAGATCTAGCGTCATCTATCCCAGGCAAAATTCAATCGATCAACAAAATAAATAATGCGGATTTCTTTCTTGGTTTTATGTGGATTATTAATGTTCCAGGTCATAGCTACGTCCCAGACCCGCACTTTTTTCATCACCGATGCCGATGGTGGAGCACCTCTCTACATGGCGTATGTACAGAATCTGCAATCAGGAGAAACCCGTTCTGCAGATGATCAGGGCCTTGCTTATCTGTATGTGGAAGACGGTGACTCGGTCCGGATATCTTATGTGGGATATCATGACACTTCATTGATGGTGCAGGATAATAAGAATTACTATGAAGTCGCTTTGCAGGTCCGTCCTTTGAAAGAAATCGTGATTCTGTCCGAAGAACCGTTCAACCGCCAGGCAGCACTGGGCAGGCAACACGTGTCCATGGAATTTCTCACCGCCATCCCCTCGCTTACCGGCGATGCGGATATTTTGAAAACCCTGACTTTCCTGCCAGGGGTGACCGGTGGACGCGAAGGCTATTCCCATATGATGGTACGGGGTGGTGAGCAGGATCAAAATCTCATTCTGCTCGATGGGGCAACCTTATTCAACGTGAACCATTTTGGAGGCTTTATTTCCATGTTTCATTCTGAAATGATCGGGTCGGTCGATTTTTATAAGAGTTTCTGGCCATCTCAGTTTGGGGGTCGGTTGTCATCCGTACTGGATCTCCGGTCAGCACCGGGGAATTATCAAGATCATAAACAAATCTTTGATCTGGGTATTATCTATTCAAAAGCGAAACTAACCGGTCCACTTTGGAAGCATAAGGTCTCCTACTCCATTGGAGCCCGGCGAACGTTTATCGATCTGATTACCGGACCTATTATTCACAACACCCGGCAGGGTAAACGCATTGGAGAGGTACCCAATATCGCTGTGGGTGATGCGAATGCCCGGGTGGATGTCCGCATCGCAGATAATCAACATCTGGCATTGACCGGATTTTATGGCCGGGACAAGGTGGAATTGTACACAAATACATATGACAGTTCATCCGATGAAAAATATACCATCCGCAATGGTGCTCTGACACTCAACTATAGCTGGCATCTTAATGAAATTTCCAATTACCGCGTTCATGCCAGCATGTCGACTTATCAACACGCATTTGAGGACGATAAATATGATAATTATAGGATCCATGGCAATCCCAACTATACCGAAGCGGATATTTTCCAACGAAACTCTGGTAACAATATACGATCACTAAAAATGGGTATATATGGTTTCCAACAAATCAATAAAAGCCTTGAATTGTCCTACGGAACCGAATTGGAACAGCTGGATTATAATCTTTTTCTGGACAGATCACAACAATATCAATTTAAAGAAGAAATTTCAACGGTAGATTCGTTTTCGGGTACTGCGGATCGGCTTGGAGCCCGGACCATGGCGCTCTTTGGGGATGCTACTTATCGTATATCAGACCGTTGGAAAGTAAAAGCCGGCTTGCGTTCTCCCTGGTATAAATATGATGATTATGGAAAATTTCTACC
>CALGAA010000344.1 GCA_937952445.1 uncultured Bacteroidota bacterium
GACTGGAGTTCAGACGTGTGCTCTTCCGATCTATATGCAACGATCGACCACGTCGATGGTTATTTGGAAGGTTTGGTTCCAAAACCGGCTGATGTATCTCCGGATGAAAATGGATTTTTTGGTTATAATTTCACCGATCTGGCGGACCGCTCTATGATTCCGGAGCTGGTGGCCATGACGAAAGAGCACGGGGTTTGGGTCGTACCCACGCAGGCTCTTTTTGAACGGTGGTTTTCGGATATACCCGCGGACCAACTCGCTGATGAATCCGAAATGAAATACATGCCAGCCTCCACCATTCAAAGTTGGGTAGAACGGAAAAATCAAATGACCAGCAACCCGGGATTTGACTCTGATACCTGGAACACCTTCAATGATATCCGCAGAGATATGATTCATCAGTTGCAACACAACGGCCAGGGATTGCTCCTGGGATCGGACGCTCCTCAGGTATTCAATGTACCCGGTTTTTCCATCCATCATGAAATGCAATATATGCTCGAGGCCGGGTTGACCCCGTTGGAAGTACTTCAAACCGGAACGATCAATACGGCTGTCTTTTTCGAGCAGGAAGGGGAATTTGGGGAAATCATCGAAGATGCCAGCGCAGATTTTATTCTTTCAAATGGGAATCCGCTTGAAGATCTGGGTCATTTAAAGGATCCTGAGGGTGTAATGGTCAGGGGCAGGTGGTTGAGCAAGGAGGAAATCGATGAAAAGTTATCAGATCTGGCTTCGCGAAATGAAAATCGGTAGTGAATTTTGATTTTGAGATCCACATCTTCACCTGATTAACCGGATAAAGAGATTAAATACTGTCTAACCGGCCTGGTACAGCTAGTTTTGTTTGCTATCTTAAGAGATTCGGATAAAATTGGAATTCAGGGTAAGCCGGGTATAACCTATGCTACATAAGACTTTAGATGATGAAGATATGGCGAAAAAAAATCCGTCAGAATGGGGCACGAATTAAGGACTGGAGTACGGGGATAATTCCAATTATTTGAACATTATTTTACCAACTATATTGGTGGCACCATGGATAAATTAGAACAGATCATCGAACAGATCCGGAAAATAGAACCCTTGAGTCGGCAGTTGGAAATCGAACAAGGCGAGAGAAAAAAATTACTGGATCAAACGAACGATTACACGGAAGACTTTTTGGAAAGCTTGCCGGCAGGACCGGCGTATTTGGAAGAAGGCTACGAACGATCCCCCCGCGATCAATTTTTTGAGGTCGGAGAGGACCCGAGCACGATGGAACACATCATCCCCTTTCTTCAGACCCGTGTCAACAGGGCTGGATTTAATAGTGCATCGGGAGGATACCTCGGATATATCCCCGGGGGTGGGATTTATGAGGCAGCCCTGGGCGATTTTGCCGCTGCAGTTACCAATGTGTACGCGGGGATTTTTCATGCGTCGCCTGGTGCCGTACGGATGGAGAATGCATTGATTCGATGGGCCGGCAAATTGGTGGGCTATGAGTCAAATTTCGGTGGCAACCTCACATCCGGGGGGAGCCTGGCCAACCTGATCGCTATTTCGGCCGCACGGACGACCAAGGAAATCAAAGGGAAAGATCTTCACAAATCGGTGATCTATACGACACGGCACACCCATCATTCCAACCAGAAAGCCATTAAAATCTGTGGTATGGAAGAATGCCCTATTCATTACATCGAACTGGACGAAAATTACAGGCTTGATGCCAGGCATTTCGAGGAACAAGTCAAAAATGACCTTCAACAAGGTCTTCGACCTTTTCTTGTGGTTGGGAATGCTGGGTCAACAAATCAGGGTGCGGTGGATCCGCTCCACGAGATTAGCCGAATAGCTAAAGAAAATGATATATGGTTCCATGTTGACGGCGCATATGGCGGATTCTTCTTGATTACCGACTATGGAAAACGGAAATTGCGGGGGATCGAAAAAGCTGATTCGGTTATCCTGGATCCACACAAAGGGTTATTTCTTCCATACGGCACTGGCATGGTTCTGGTCAGGGATGTACGTCATTTGTTAGCTGCGAATAGTTTTGAAGCGCATTATATGCAAGACGCTGAGGAGCATCAGGAAGAATATTCTCCGGCTGAATTGTCTCCCGAGCTCAGCCGACACTTCAGAGGCTTACGGATGTGGCTTCCTTTAAAATTGCACGGGCTTCAACCTTTTCGCACCAATCTCGAGGAGAAGATCTTATTAGCCCGGTATTTTTATTATAAAATCCGGGAATTAGGCTATGACACAGGCCCCTTTCCGGACTTATCCATCGTCGGATTCCGATATATACCCCAAGGGGCCAACCTGGAGGAGGCCAATGAGTGGAATGCCCGACTGGTTCGACATATTCATCATGATGGCCGCGTATTTGTTTCGAGCACATTTATTCGGAATATTTACGTCATCAGATGTGCTATCCTATCCTTTCGCACCCATCGGGAACACGTTGATAAATTGCTCGATGTCATCAATGAATATACCCAAAAGCACGGATGATCAGGACAACAAAAAAAATGGGCAGTGTTGACTGCCCATGGTTGATAGATTAGCTAAACCTTAGTTGTTGAACTAATCTAATCCTTGCGCCATCATCCGAGGGGCTTAAGCACCTCAGGAGATGCTTATTTTATAATTTGACAAACTGGCCGGTTTTGTCTCCCACCCGGATCACATAGGTCCCGGCCTTGAGTCTGGAGACCTGAATTATGCCCCCCCGATAAACTCCCAAAAGGGCAATTCTTCCATCCATGTTGTATATCCAGTAAATGGATCCCACAGGTGCCCCGTTCAGCCGGATATAGGTGTTCGCCGGATTGGGCGAAATACCGATTTGGTCAGGATCCGGTTCAGGCTCAGGTTGGGGCTGCGGCTGTGGCTGCGGATCTGGTACATCGTCGGTCACATCCACGATGGTTTCATCATCCTCTTCCGGTGCCTCATTGGTATTTTCAGCACAGTCATCAAGATCGAAACCAACAAGACGGGAACTAAAAAAGCTTCCGGATTTGGTCAGAGCTTTTACAAATATCCTGGCTTCCTTTCCCTCCGAACTAAAATCTGCAGATTTTGCACTTGCCGGGAGGTTCGCTACCCTGGTGAATGCTTTGTTATCTATGCTTTGATATACCTCAAAACTACTTACCTGTGCCGTATTGGTCGAGGTCCAAGTGACGGATAAAGCATTGCAACCGTTCTGGCCCTGAACCTTTACGTTTTGGATGGAAACCACTGATGGAGCCGGACAGGCCTTAGCACCACTATCTTTATCCCAGGAACAGTTTGATCCACTGCCCTTTTTCGCAAAATCCCAGGTCATAAACCAGGCGTCATATGATCGGTTGGAACCAAAACTGTATTTCCCTTTTTGGAATCCAAATCCCATCCGCCAGGAATTATCATAGGTACATTTCAGGAAATTTTCCCGGTGCCCGTTCCGGCAGCAGGCCAAATCATCATACATCATACCAAAAATAGCCCATTCGATCGCAGCTTCGACAGTCGAAGAGGTATTGATCGCGATGTTTTCGGAATATCCCATCAAACAACTTCCCCAATCCCCCACCTGGTCGGATAATCGGGATTTTGGAGAACCTGTACAAGATGATTGGTGGGTAAACTGGTTGCATGAAATCATTTTACAACTGTGGTTCTGCGCTGCATTGGTCACGCTGATATCGAGCGGAACATCAACCACTTTAATGTCATAAGCGGCAGCGTATGCTTTTCGCAGGGCGACGATGATTTTGTGCGCATAGTCGACCGGGTCGGTATAATATTGGGGATGAACGTAATCACCGATTTTGGAATTTTTGAATGCCGTTCGTTCTCTTTTGATGGCTTCGTTCACATTCGTTTCAAACGACTTTTGAAAGTTGTACTCATAATCTTTGGTCGGATTGGGTACACAAATGCTTCTCGTGCTGATGAGATGATCCAGATCCTGGTGCACGCCGGGACCAAACAACTGGAGTTCCTGCCCGTTCGATTTTTGGGTAAAAAATCCTATCATGAAAAGACACAACAGAATCGTGTTTAGTTTCTTCATATAATGCTTTTGTTTTCTTAATAACTTGTTAATTGAAATCCTAAAAATAGGAACAGTAGAATTCATAATTTATTGAGAACAATAGTGTTAAACTCAATTTTTTAACACATGTAAAATATTTGCGTATGTTAAAATTTATCCTCCGGCTTTCTTGACATTTACGAAACCAGCCGATTTCAGCATGTCCAAAACAAGATCCCGGTGGTCTCCCTGGATCAGAATTTCCCCATTCTTCACCGAACCTCCCGAACCACATTTTTTCTTCAACTTTTTGGCAAGATCCTCCAGATCAGATTTCGCTCCTTCAAATCCCTGAATCCGGGTCACTTCTTTGTTTCCCTTCAATCGATCCAACCAAATCCTCAACCGTTGATCTTCGGGAGGGAGCGTTTCAGGACTTTCGCTCTCATCCTCCAAAAATCGCTTAACGAATTCCGGATCGGTGGAATAAACCGTTCTTTTCTTCTTTTTGGACATGATGCCAATTGATGTGAATAGATGTCAAGGAGTTACAAGCTCATGCTGCGAATCCTAAATTACCTGAAAAATTGCCGGATTCATTTTCTCCGTATAATTTCACTTACTTAGTCAGCGGCACACTTGCGCTCCATGTAATAATTTCTAAATATTTTTCAGGGCCACTTTTTTTGCCCTTATATCGTCAAGCCTCAATAGGAACCAAAGTTATGACCGCACTTCCTTCATCGAGCTGACAATCCCAACAAAGTCGGGTGAATCATCGGCATACGATTTCAAAAATTGATGCACGAAACCGTGAACAGACGTTTCAAATCACGTTCAAGTGATCAGGTCATATTCCCACCTCCAAACGTCTCGTTGTAACGATCGTCCGCTAACCTCTAATCCTCGATTGAAAGTATTTACCGATGTAACCAATCCACAATGCTCACTAATCTCCAAAACCACGGAAGGATGGCAACTCAATTGGGCTTTTACAATAATAATTCTGCCGTAAAGAAATTAATTTGTGAGGAATACACCAAATAATGACCTGTAATTTATTCCCCAAAATAAAAAAAATATAAATGTGCACAGACAAATAGGAATGAGAAAAAGCGTGGCTTTTCGTGCCTACCCATGTCATCACATTAAAATATTTTTATATACATACAAAGTATGATCAGTTTTAGAATGAAAATTGATAAATTTGACACAGATCTATTTATGGAATTGTGATCGCAGACAAGATATTCATGCTTCGTCCGGCGCATTTTGGTTTCAACCCGGAAACTGCGCAAAACAATGTTTTCCAGCAGCGTTTACCAGAAGATCCCAGGCACCTCCAATCGAAGGTTCTTCAGGAGTTTGATCAGTTTGTAAAGACGCTGGAAAATGCGGGCATTTACATCGACATCCTGGAAGATGATCCCGATGATCAACGCCTTGATGCTATTTATCCAAACAACTGGTTCAGCACCCATCCCAACAATACGTTGGTCACATATCCGATGTTTTCACCGATTAGAAGAAAGGAAAGAGACCCGCGGCACATCAACTATATCCTGAAAAAATACGAGGTACACAGCCATATCGCCCTGGAACATTTCGAATCCACAGATCTGTATCTTGAGGGAACCGGGAGTTTGATCATTGATCACGAGTATGGTGTGGTATACGGGAACAGAAGCCCCCGTACCCATGATATTCCCTTTCATCGATTTTGTCAATTGATGGGATATACCCCGGTATTGTTTGACGCTTTTGATCAAAACAACATCCCCGTGTATCACACCAATGTGGTGATGGGCATAGGTGATGGATATATCATGATCAACCGGGCAGCGATCCCACCTGAGGACTGGGTCAGATTAAATTATTATTTCCACTACACGAATAAAACTGTCATCGAAATCGATCACCGGCAAATGGCTCAGTTTCTGGGAAACGTGGCCTTTCTGCACAATTCGAAAGGGGAGCCTTTTATCGCCATGTCCGATACTGCATACAAGGCGCTAACTCAGGAGCAGAAAGTAAAACTTTCTACCTTTGGAACAATTTTGCACAGCGATTTATCCACGATCGAAAAAGTTGGCGGGGGAAGTGCTAAATGCATGATCGCTGAAAATTATCTGAAATTTCCTTAAAGTCCAATGGATTATTGAGCTCAGATCAATCCAAAATACGGGTTGACATTCCGGGAGAGAAGATATGGGAAAGAATGAGACAAAAGGAAATCAATAAAAAGCATAAACATGATTCACATACCTGACGATTTTAAAATGGGAATAACGCTTTCCGGAGGGGCTGCCTATGGTAGTGCCCATGTCGGAATTATTAAAGCCCTACGGGAATATGGACTCGAATTTGATTATTTATATGGAACCAGTGCCGGTGCTATTGCAGCGACACTATACGCTTCAGGTGCCAGCATCCGGGACATGCGTGAGTTTTTGCATGGCATCAATTTGATTAATTTGCGCAGCCTGCGATTGTCCACGGTGGGTTTTATGCCTTTAACTTTTCTGGAAAAACGACTTTCCGAATTTGTGGGATATGAAAATCTGGAAGACCTGCCGCTCAAAGTTATGATTGGTGCCACCAACCTCGAAACCGGAAGTCATGAGACGCTGAAAACGGGCCCCATTACCACAGCAGTATCTGCTTCGTGTTCGGTTCCGGTGATATTTACACCGACCGAACACAATGGAAATTTATACGTGGACGGTGGCGTGTCCAACAATATGCCGGCGGCACCCCTTAAATCCACCTGTGATTTTATTATCGGCAGTGATGTAGTGGAAGCGACCACCCTGGACCGAAAACATTTCAATGGATTTCGAAAAATCCTGGAACGTACCCTGACCATTTCGCTGACCAACCGAACTACATTCAACTATCCGGATTGTGATTTTGTAATCCACACCCCCGGGCTGTACAAATACGGAAAATTTGACCTGAAACGCGCCGATGAAATCATCGAATTTGGATATCAACAGACGCTTCTGGACCTACCACAGATTTTGGACGCATTGCATTTGAAAATGAAACAGAAGCTCGAAGCTGGCACATAATCCTGAGGTTAAAAATTATATTCTGCGTTCTCAAAATGTTACCTCTTTTTATATAAGAAAAACATGAATGAGCCTACGAATTCATTCGTAAACGATCCCACCTACGAGATTGCATTTTATCATATCAAAAAATCTATCGCTGCCGTGGTTGTTCTTCAACCCCAGACAGGGCTGGCACTTATCCCAATCCTCTGAATAAAAATGGAAACAACATGAATCTCAGCCTATTCAGGTGTTTGTGGTTCAATCAAGCAGGACAGAAAAGGCCCGGCCATCGTCCAGATCCACCTGAATGTTTTGCTTCAACGTCGTCGCAAGGGACATACCGACGTAATCCACTTTTATGGGAAACAATTTATGCATACGGTCGACCAGTACTGCAGCTTCGATCTTCCGCGGAAGAATGTTGAGGAGGGGCTTGGTGGCAAAGTACAAAGTTCTCCCGCTATTTGCCACGTCATCGACCACCACAACATTCTGACCAGAAAGGGTTTTTGAATCAACGGATATGGTGATTTCGTCTTTCAGAGGATGTGCTGCGTTCAGGCGAACGTTGATCAGATGCACTTCAACTTTCCCCCACAATTGCATCTCTTTTTGGATCAATTTAGCGAATCGGTATCCATTGTTATTGACCCCCATCAGATAGATGACCTTTTGATCGTAATTGTGCTCCAGTATTTCGATTGCGAGTCGTTTAATCTTCTGCTTGACTTGCTTGTGCGCTATTATTTCCATCGTTGTAGCGTTCTGGTGGATCGATAATTTGGGCTAAAATATTCAAAATTTCACTGACATTCCTGTTTATTTGGCATATCTTGACCTTAGATTTCAATAAAAAAGAAACAGAGGGGCATTCAAATTCAATCTAAATAACAAGACATTGGAAGGTCTTTAAGCAAATGATCAGGCATATGGGGCGCATTTAGCTCTGCCAGGTTATTCATTAAAACTTTTGATTTCAGACATGAATATCGGTCAGATTATTTTTATACTCTTATTTATTTCCGTGGTGTACATCTCAGTGCGACTCTACACACGGATCTGGCGCAACATCCACCTCGGCAAAAAAGAACGTCTGCGCGATCAACCAGGCCGTCGGCTGAAAAATGTATTATTGGTTGCATTCGGCCAGAAAAAGATGTTCAAACGATTTATTCCCGCCATCTTTCATTTTTTTATATACGCGGCATTTTTACTGACTCAAATTGAACTACTCGAAATTTTGGTAGATGGTTTTAGTGGTAATCACCGTTCGTTCGCGGTCTCCCTGGGTGGGTTTTATACATTTGTAATTGGGCTGATCGAAATTCTATCTGCTCTGGCACTGATCGCCACGGTGGTATTCATCATTCGAAGAGTGGTTTTGCGAATTAGCCGGTTTCAACATCCCGAAATGGAAGGTTGGCCGTCGAAAGATGCGCTGATCATTCTGGTTCTGGAGTTTTTGCTGATATTTGGCATTTTCACCATGAATAGCGCGGACGTGGTTTTGCAATCCAGAGATATCGCCGGCTATCCCGACACGGGCAACCTTCCCATTTCCGGTTGGCTCGGACCCTGGCTTATGGGAGGTGCCGGCACGGACTTTCTCATAGGAGCGGAGCGCTTCGGGTGGTGGTTGCATATGCTCGTCGTATTTGGGTTTATTATCTATCTCCCCATATCCAAACATTTACACATCTTCCTGGCCTTCCCCAACACCTATTTTGCCAGACTGGAACCACCTGGTCAGATGCGCAATATGGAGGACATCATGAACGAGGTAAAATCGATGCTTGGGATGACCGAAGATGCCGGCTCCGTGGACCTGGCCGAGGAATTGCCGAATTTTGGCGCCGCTGATGTTACCGACCTGAGCTGGAAAAATATTCTCGATGCCTATTCTTGTACCGAATGCGGCCGGTGCACCGATGAATGTCCGGCCAACATCACCGGGAAAAAACTGTCTCCGCGCAAAATCATGATGGATGTGCGGGACCGGGCCACTGAAATCGGTCATGCTCTGGACCGAAACCCGGAAATTTCCATCGAACATTTCGATGACGGCAAAAACCTGTTCGACCGGATTACACCGGAAGAAATCCATGCCTGCACGACCTGCAATGCCTGTGTGGAGGCATGCCCGGTTCTGATCAACCCACTGGATATCATCCTGCAAATGCGACGTTACGAAATTTTGACCCTGGCCAGCGGACCGGCCGAATGGACTCCCATGTTCAATAGCATGGAAAATACCGGGGCGGTATGGCAGGTGCCGGATGAACGGATCGCATGGACAAAACAAGATTCCTAAACCCAAAAATTAATAAAGGAAAAATTCAAAATATGGAAGTGAAAACGATGGCTGAAATGGTGGCTGCAGGTGAACAACCCGAATTGCTGTTTTGGGTGGGGTGTGCCGGAAGTTTCGACAACCGGAGTCAACAAATCAGTCGAAAACTTGTCGAAATACTCAACCAGGCCTCCATTTCCTTCGCAATCCTGGGCAACGAGGAAATGTGCACGGGAGATCCGGCGCGTCGGGCTGGTAATGAATTTGTATTTCAAATGCTGGCTTTGCAAAACATTCAAACCCTCAATGAATATCAGGTCCGAAAAATCGTCACGATCTGCCCACATTGTTTCAATACGTTAAAGAACGAATATCCGGCATTGGGTGGACATTACGAAGTGATTCACCACAGCCAGTTACTCAAATCCCTGCTCGATGAAGGTCGGATCAAAGTCAAAGGAGACGTATTTAAAGGTAAAAAAATCACCTACCACGATTCGTGTTATCTGGGACGGGCCAATGGGATATATGAAGCCCCCAGGGATGTACTCGAACATTTGGATAATGAGATTGTTGAAATGGCGCGGTCCCGGTCCCGAGGATTGTGCTGCGGAGCTGGTGGAGCCCAAATGTGGAAAGAAGACGAACCAGGCCGTAAGAGGATCAACGTAGAACGAACTGAAGAAGCTCTGGACACAGGTGCCGATATTATTGCCGTAAACTGTCCCTTTTGTATGACAATGATGACCGACGGTGTCAAAGCCAAAGAAAAGCAGGAAAGTGTTATGGTGTATGATATAAGTGAGTTAATTTTGCAAAACGAACCATAGAGGGAAGATATGATTGCATCAGATGCTGAAATTCTTAACGACAACGCCCGTATTTGGATCTACCAGGCGGATCGCGTATTGAACGATCAGGAAATAGACTGTATTTCCAAAAAGCTTGAAAAGTGGCAGCAAGAATGGAATACCCATGGCAAGCCACTCAGTAATGCAGCCTGGATCGAAGACAAACTTTTTCTGATTCTGGCCGTGGATGAATCCCAGCAACCCGCCAGTGGTTGTTCGATCGATTCGTCCGTTCATTTTATCCGACAACTGGGGGATCGACTGAATATCAACTTTTTTGAACGATTGAATTTTGTCTACCAGGATTCGGATGGCGAAATGCAAATAACCACAGATAAGGAGTTGAAAAGGTTGTACACGAAAGGGATAGTCGACGACCACACGTTATTTTATGACACCACCTTGAGTACGCTTGGTGCATGGAAAGAAGACAAATTAGTGCCACTCAAGGATAGCTGGCACAAAAGATTTTTATAAGTCCTGAATTATTTTATCATTTTTTGACTTATAATCCTGATATGATTAGATTCATATAAAACAGAACTATATGCTCAAAAAAGTGAAAAAATGGCTCGGTATCGAAGGGGTAAAGATATCCGCTGAAATTCCCGAAGATATCTTCCTGCGGGAAAAGAAACTGAGTGGCCTTCTGGTTCTGGAAAGCAAACAAGACAGCGTGGTCACCGAAATCCGACTCCGGTTGATCGAAAAATACAGCCGGGGAAGAAAAGACAATAAACTTATCGATGAATATCTCCTGGGTTCCGCCACCCTTGATACACCCGTGCATATCACCGCGGATGTCCCGTTAAAAATCCCATTTGACCTTCACTTTGAACCATTGAAATCCGATATGGATCAGTTGGAAGCCAAAAATATTTTCTTTAAAGGAATCGTCCGTACGGCTAAATTCCTGCGGCGGGTCAGTTCTCAGTTCCGTCTGGAGGTAGAAGCAGATGTCAGGGGAATGGCCATCAGTCCACTGGTCAAAAAGGAACTGAAAATCATCTCATAATCATAGTTTATCGGACACTTTTTCTACCAGCCAGGCATAGGAGACGATTTCGTGATCCTCGTCGAGTTGATCTTTCAGGTCCTGCCATTTTGTTGCTTCCCAGTCCGGAGTCTTTGTGATTTGGGTCAATATATTAATAAACTTTTGATGTCGCTTGTATTTGTCCGGAGAGAGGGATTGCTTTTTACGGCGCAGATAAGTGCTAAAGGTAGGAAGAAAATTGCTGAGGAGATCGATTTCTCCCAGTTCGTAATAGGTCGCGGCCAGGATCAGTTTGGACTGTAGGTTGTACGACAAACTGAGGTAATCGACGCTCATCAGGTTCTCTAAAACCTGGTCATAGTCTTTTTGATTGAACGCAATCTGACCCAAACTCAGCATCATCGTCGACTCCCGGGTATCGGATTTGAGGTACACCGAATAGGTTTGTGCGAAATCCGTTGCCCAGGCATATTCCTGCAACCGGATAGCGATCAGGATAATGTTGCGATAGGTAGTAGCCGCCAAATGGTCGTGTTCGATCAACATATTTTCCCGGATCATAACCTGGTACCAGTTGAGCGCCTCCCGGTAAAATAAGGCTTGATTTTGATTGATTTTTCCAATGCAATACGACAAAGCAATCGTAATAAGCTCCCGAACGTAGGAATTTCCGACCAGGGACGGAAGGTCCAGTAAGCCATCCTTCAGTTTGTGATAATTTTCTTCTCCATCGTCGCTTTGATACGTCAATACGGCGTAATGGTACAATTTAATTAACGGATACTCATCCATCCGACCCGATTCGATCAATTCGAAAATTACTTCCAGAAATGGCAATTCTCTTTCAAATTGAATGTATTTCTGCCGGGTAAATATGCTAAGTGCCAACCGCAATTTTTCCAATACGAAAAAAGCATTTAAATTCTCATCGATGCGGTTAATGTTGCTTTTCTTCCAGGCCGATCCCGATCTGTATTCGTTTTCGTACCCCAGTTCTTCCAGACGAAACCTCTGATAATAGCCCGGATCTCCGATCCCATTTCCGTCCAAAAACAATTTGTGGGATTTTACGATCTCTTTTTTGATCAGATCGTGATCAAAATTTTGTTCTTTCAGATATTTGAGATAATGGAGTCGCCGATCCAATTCTGAGTCATCCAGGTGCAAGGCGCTGATGGCTGATTCGATATTCCGGGTCAGGTCGGCACACAATTTCCGAAAGGTCTGATCTTTGTACGCTTTTTCAGCGTGTAACCTGTCCCATACCGCCCTGCGTTCCAACCGATTCGTTCCGTATTCCAAATGATCCACAATTTCCTGGAAAAGCCGATACGATAAAGTTTGCTCTCCTCCGGCGTAAGTGGCCAGGAAAGGGGCAACTTTATGCCGGGCTGCCGGAGGCATTCCCTGGATAATTTTGTATATTTTGGTGTTTTCCATGAAGCCCAAAATATCAAATTATATTCAAAAGAAATTCCAAAAACCCCACTATCGAGGTGTTTCATGGTAGGCCTAACCCCTGATTTTATCCGGGATGATCTCTCTGGATTTCAAAGACAGGTAAAATCCAGGCATACCGGTGAAATGGTATTGAATTTTGTCCCCGAAGATCATTCCTGGAAAATCCAGCGCAATAGCTGGTCAAAACCGAAGCTTGGTCTTTTCCGGACTTAACTCATATTCCTAAGAAACGCATATGATGCAGTATTATTAAGGGTTATGTAGT
>CALGAA010000345.1 GCA_937952445.1 uncultured Bacteroidota bacterium
GGGCATTATGTTCGTGATATGTATGTCGCCGTTATTTTTTGTCATATCGAAGAAGCTAAACCGCGTATAGCCTAAGCCACATACCCCGATAGCTATGGAGGGTTCATGATGAAAGTATGGCGAAAAAGAATCCGTCAGATGTGTCACGAATATAGTAACTGGTGTACTAACCCATTACCGAAATAGGAAATAGTTTACCGCAGGAAGGTAAATTTAATTTCATTGGGCATAAGATGAACGCCTTTGAATGCGGTTATCGCCCGGATTTGATGGGTAACATCCGGCGGAATGGTCTGAGCTTCCCCGGCAGAGAGATTGATGAATTCTTCACCCAATTGCAGACTGATTTCGCCTTCATGAACGAATACGACCGATTCGAGATCGGCGTAATGCCTCGGCAACAGGGCGCCCGGATCGGCTTCCATCATTTTGGTGATTAGCTTTTGCCCTGTGGCGAGGACGCGGACCCGGGGTGGTGTAATCTTTTCCATGATTGTACTTTCTTATTTTTTGTTTTTAAGCGGTTTCGATTCTCCGAAAACCGCAAAAGGTGAAATTTTGATTGCGGCCGGTAGGGGTGGTATGGTTCACCTGTTGGCATTCCAGTTTTTCAAACCCCGGTTGAAACCGCTGGGTCAAAGACCAGGCGGAATATTGCTTTATATCCACGCCGCTGCATTTTGTAGGGCCCGATTCTGAAAACGTCCCCATGATCAGGGAGCCACCTGGGCGAATATGTGAACGGGCGGTTTCTACGTACGAATTGATTTCTGGCTCCTCTGTCAAAAAGTGAAACGCAGCCCGGTCGTGCCACAAATCATAAAGCTCGTCAGATTGGAAACCAATCACATCAGCACTGATCCACGTAACTTTCGTTGCCCGTTCTCCCAGCCGTTTTTCCGCTCTTTCGATGGCGGTTTCGGATATATCCAGGACCGTAATGTTTTGGTACCCCAAATCGAGTAAATGATCCACCAGGAAACTATCTCCTCCGCCGATGTCAATAATTTTGGCATCGGGCGGAAGTCCCAATTGCTGGATATAATCCAATGAGGTCCGGGGAACGGCTTGATACCAACTAAATTCATTGATGTTTTTAGTATGATAAATTTGTTCCCAATGCGCTTTTCTGTTCATGGTCATCGCTTAAAAACTGATCAGACCTGTGACCAAAATGGAATCGCGTCCCAATGCCCGAAGGTACAGCCATGACCCCTCAATACCGGGTAATCGCCCCAAAACCGTTGAACTTTTCGAGCTCACCGGGAGGGAGAAACACCACGTCCCCGCCATATTTTAAGTTCTCCTCGATCAGTTCATCATAAATATCATCGATAACATCCTTTTTGGTCCGATCATCCTCGTCGACAAAGGTGATGTGGCGGTTTTCGATAATGGCAGGCTGGAAAAGGCCTTGCTCGACGAATAGCGTCTGAACCCGTCCTTCCGTAATGCCCCGCCAGATCTCATTGACATCGCTGAGGAATTTATTTTGGTTGACGGCTTTTTTAAGTTCTGCTTTGCGTGCTGCGATATTTTCCCTCACGAGCTCCCGCATGATTTCCCAGGCTTTACCGACGATGGTATGTACATTTCCGTCCGAACCGTCTGTGTTGAAAAAGGCATCGATAAGGCTGTCTTTTTCGTCAGCCACTTCCAGGTATGCCGAATAGTTGCTTTCGTCGGTACAAATCAACACGGGTAAAGGGTTGCTTTTGCGAACTTTGTTGACCTCCTTGTCAACTATGTTGAAGAATTCGGCCAGAAGCCGGTCAGACTTGCTGGATATGGACAAATCGACCCGATCAGTGGTGTTGAAATGTTCGTTTTCGACGGGGAAATTTCCGGAAAATTCACGGACGAACTTGTCGTTATAGGCTTCGAGTAGCCTGGCCTTTTGTCTATTCAGTACCAGGATGTAGTAACTGGTTTCTTTGTGCAACGTCCTGATCAAATCCCGGGTGGCAAAGGTTTGATCGATGATGCATCGGTCGACCACTTCGATGGGAAACCGCATGTACTGCGAGATTTCTTCGTTCACAAACAGCGCCAGACTTTCCAGGTTTTGGTTGTGATCGATCGAGGAAGCCAGCGTGTTCAGCCGTTCGATTAAAGCGCGTGCCTTGCGCTTGTCGTAGTCATTCAAAAGACGGGTTTCGGCTTCTTTAACTAAATTTTTTAAGGTTATGGGATCCCTGGCATTGTCCGGTCTGGTCCGGTGCGTATTCATGATAATGGTGATACAGGGATCTGCTACGATGGATTTGAGTGTTTTCAATTCTATATTCATAGGTGCATTTGTTTATTGGTTAATTTAAAACGACGCGATTGATCGATTGGTCTGAATCGAAAATACATAATTTTCACTGGACTACATACTATAAACTTTCCTCATAAATAAAGGTTTGGTCGAAATGGGGATTATACAGTATTTGCTTTGGTTTATCTCGCGGGTCAAATTTTAAGTTCCTCAACACCGTGTTTTTACAGGTTTCGTTGGGGATACCAGATTGGGGAAGCGTGACCCCACGAAATTTCAAGTAAAAAATATACTGAGCAGCGAACCCGAAGTTAACTTACTTGATTTGGCAGATGAAATTTGGGAAGGGAGGTCGCAGGCAGAAGCTCCCCCTGCCATGGTTGGGCCCCAATTGGCATCGTTTCTTTTTAATATCCGGAAATCTTCGTTACCTTTGCGGCTTCGTTTTGTGAAAAAGATCGGCTGTTGTTCCAAATAGAGAATTTCTATGGAAGTTTTTTTCTGACCCGGCTTCGATGGGATGTTCTGGTCATCCCCCATATCGCTGGGATTGGTGTAGGACTGACGGATAAAATTGAAAAGTATTGATGAAGGAGAGCTCGACCATTAATCATCTTCTACCACCGCCCTGAATCGTTAACCGGTTCTGAGGCTATTTTGCAATCTAAAAACTTTGTTGAATTCAAATTACTGTAATTGGGTCTCCAATTACCTTCAAATCCTGTATGAGAAAGTATTTAAACCTGTTCGATTTTACTCAGGAAGTTGATTATAAGACCGAAGTATTGTCCGGGCTGACGGTAGCGATGGCTCTGATCCCTGAGGCCGTAGCTTTTGCATTGATCGCCGGATTGTCCCCATTGACCGGATTGTACGCGGCATTTGTCATGGGGCTGGTCACATCGATCCTCGGGGGACGACCCGGAATGATTTCGGGAGCTACGGGCGCGGTCGCAGTAGTGTTGATTTCCCTGGTGGTTTCGCACGGTGTGGAGTATGTATTTGCGACGGTCATATTAGCCGGCTTGCTGCAGGTGGGCGCCGGGGTTGCCCGGTTGGGTAAATTCATGCGGTTGGTGCCCACGCCGGTGATTATGGGTTTTGTCAACGGGCTGGCCATTATCATATTTATGTCACAGCTCGATCAGTTCAAGGACAGTTCCGGTCAATGGCTCACCGGTCCGACGATGTACATTTTGCTGGGTCTGGTTCTGCTGACCATGCTCATCATCTGGGGACTGCCGCGACTGACCAAAGCGGTTCCGGCTTCCCTGGTCTCCATTTTGGTCGTTTTTGGCATCGTGCTTTTGTTCGGTATTGATACCAAAACCGTCGGTGATATCGCGTCTATTCAGGGCGGATTTCCACCGTTTCATATTCCTGCTGTTCCGGTTTCGTTTGAAACATTGGCCATTATTTTCCCCTATGCGGCTATTGTGGCCGGGGTGGGTCTCATCGAAAGTTTGCTCACGCTGAACATCATCGATGAAATCACCGAAACGCGGGGTCGAAGCAACAAAGAATCCTTTGCACAGGGAGTGGCCAATATCCTTTCCGGATTTTTCTCGGGAATGGGTGGATGTGCCATGCTGGGGCAAAGTCTGATCAACATATCAAATGGTGCCCGTGCTCGTCTGTCGGGGATTGTGGCCTCGGTGGCGCTGTTGATTTTCATCATGTTCGGAGCCAATCTTGTCGAACAGTTGCCTATGGCCGCGCTGACCGGATTGATGATCATGGTCGCGATCGGAACTTTTGAATGGGCCAGCCTGAGAACGTTTAACAAAATGCCCCGATCTGACGTGTTCGTCATGGTGGTCGTCACGGGGACGACTGCGGTACTGCACAATCTTGCGTTGGCTGTCGTCATCGGTGTGATCATCGCGGCATTGGTTTTTGCCTGGGACAACGCCAAGCGCATTCGCGCCCGAAAGTCCATTGACGAAAACGGAATAAAACACTACGAAATATATGGACCGCTGTTTTTTGGATCGGTAGCGGTGTTCAATGAGAAATTTGATATCCAAAACGATCCCGAAGAGATTATTATCGATTTTAAGGAGAGCCGTGTGGTCGATATGTCCGCCATCGAAGCGCTCAACAAAATCACGGGGCGGTATTTGAAAGTCGGCAAAAAGGTCCACTTGCGTCACTTAAGCCCGGATTGTCAAAAATTGTTGAAAAACGCGGATAAGATTATTGACGTCAACGTGGTGGAAGATCCCAATTACAAAGTCGTGATCGATCGGTTTTAGAATAATTGGGGCCACAAAGGCACGAGGGCGCGAAGACTCAAGGAACGACTGGGAGCACCTGTGGCGATAAAGAAAGACACGAAATGGGGGGCCACAAAGGCACGAGGGCGCGAAGACTCAAGGAACGACTGGGAGCGACGTGCGGTGCGAACCTTGCGACATGCCCCCAATATCGTTGGTGGGAGACCTTGTCCGACGTAGTTGGCAAGCTGTATATTTGTGCTTATCGAGTCCAATTTGCCAACGTTGTGGCGGACATAAGTACACCGGGATCGCCTGTGGCGATAAAGAAAGACACGAAGGTAGTAAGCTTTTCCGATTCACGAAAGAACTGACCTCAGCGAGGTCGAAGTACGTTAGTCGGGACGATCTACGATAGGAACCGACCTCAGCGAGGTCGAAGAATAGGCAATTTATTGTTGGTTTCCACCTCGAAAGCCAGGATTTGAAGATTAACTTATAAATATCTGGGGGTATTGCATGTTTCTGATGTCTATCGTACGAGGGGGCATTATCCTTTAGGAAAAATTAACCCGAACTATTCACCACATACAGGCCAAATCCGATATAAATTTTTGATTGTCAATCTGATATTTGTACAAAATTGAGAAATAATGCAGCCCACCCCTTTCGGGTTCCTTCATCCAACGT
>CALGAA010000346.1 GCA_937952445.1 uncultured Bacteroidota bacterium
ACTGTTGCGAAGTGGGAAGAACTTGGAGCTTAGAATGAATGTGTGCCGTTTTCATAGCAGGGTTGAGAAGCAGGGACGAAGTGCTTTGTGGGTTGGCTGGAGGTCCGATCTTCCGTTCATCTGTGTAACTTTAGCCGCTTTATCTGTGTGGTTTAACGACACGTTAGCCACCGTGATCCGCGTTAATCTGCGAGGGTTGATCTGCGTTCATCTGCGTGAACCTAAGCCCCTTTGGATGTGCTGTTTAACGTTTACTTACCGGTTGTTTGACGTACCTCGCGGTAGCTTTTTTTTATAAGTAGGCTGCGTTCGCCACGTCTACGCCACGTTCGCCGCGTGTCAATCGTCGCGTGCGTTGCGTGAACTCCAATCAGGACCAATTTGCGCGAAACCCACATGCGTGGCATATTTGATTACCAGATCAAAAGCGCAAAACGCCCAAAGTTAATTTCTGAATTCCGGGTACACCCTGATTAACCCTTCCTGCCTTGTGATTTTTCAACCGAAACTGACCTAACCCATCTGCGGATCGGTCATTCCTTCTTCCCCGGTTTCAACCCGCCCGGCAAAACGCTGAGAGTAGGTAGCAAAGCCTTCGACGGTAACCTTTCCATCGTACCACCGGTGACTTCCCGACAGGTCGAGGACGGTTCTTTGGATACCCGGCTCTACGATCAACCGACGAGGAGGGCTATGATAAGCCTGATCCTCGATGAGGACGCCCAGATTCCGGTTCGTCTTATTGTGAAAAGTGATCTCCAGGTCGCCAGTCAGCCTGGTCGGATCCAATTTTGATTGCTCGGGATGATATTGGATCTCAAGATCGGGATCCTCCCGGTCTCCCTTGAATTCACGGAAAAACCCATTTGGTCCGTATACCCTCAGTTGATATCCGGCTGACCTAAAATTGGAAATGGGGAAAGACTCTTCAAACCGATCCCCCGCAGCCAGCGCATAGTGCCAGTTCCGCATTTTCTCATAATCCGTCCGCGCAGCGTTCAAATGCTCGCCTGTAGCATATACGATAAAGGGTACCGCACGGGTCCGTGAACCAAACGCAAAGTCGGGATTGGCTAACTCGAGTTGGAAGCTTGCAGATTCTTTATCCAATGCACCGTTCACAATCATCGAATAACATAAGGCATTGCTGTTTTTGATGCCCGGTTCCTGTCGGGGCATGTGCGGAGCATTCCGGGGATTCTCATTGATGCGTTGCTGTTCTTCCCGGGTCAGGTTTTTATACCCTTGCGGAAGATCTTTAAACTGAGCCTTGTGAATAGTCGCCACGAACTCATCCCGCTGTACGGAATCCGGGAAACTGATCTTTTCACCATGGTAAGCCCGGAAGGCCGAAGACAAGTCACCGCAAATCATACGCCGCCATTCACTGATGTTTTCTTCGCGTAGCTCGACCTTCGTCTTTTTCTGCATCACTTTCTCAATAAGCTGGATCGTCGATGTATGATCCAGAACATCAGAATTGACATAGCCGCCACGACTCCAGGGCGACACCACTACCATGGGGACCCGGAAACCCAGACCTACGGCCCCCCATCGGGCATCGGCGGGATTTTCTTTTCGACGCTCCAACTCGTCTTCTTTTCGCGCAAATTCCTGCCACGTATCGATGTTGTGACTGATCCGTCCACTTTCCGGATTCCCGGTCTCCGGGGGAACAAACGGCGGCACGTGGTCAAAATATCCATCGTTTTCGTCGTAGGTGACGATAAAAATGGTCTTTTTCCAAACCTCCGGGTTTTTGGTTAAGATATCCATCATCTCGGATATGTACCACGCTCCGTACCACGGTGCTCCGGGGTGATCGGAAAAATTCTTCGGGGCGCAAACCCATGATACTGCGGGGAGATTGCCTTCGTCTACGTCCTTGCGAAACTGATAGAGGATATCCCCTTTGGGTACCTTCATTTCCCGTCGGATCCCGTCGTCGTCGTATTCGAGGGTCTCGATCGAATGATAATCCGGATATTCACTGTTCGTCTGGAAGGCTTTATTGTGAATGTTTTGCTCAAATTCACTTAGTTCTGCAAACAATTCGCGGTTCCATTTCTCTTTGTTTTCCCGGGCCTGAGCCAGATGCGATTTGGATTCTTCCAGGGTTTTGGCCAACTCTTCGTACTCATCCGAACCTTTTTGGGCCGTAGCCAATTCACGCTCCAGGTCCCGGATTTTGCCAGGAAATTCTTCTATTACCGTGGTCAGGTAATTTTGAAATCCTTCTGCGTACCGCACCCCGTACTGCTCAAACCATTCCAGGTTGTTGTTGGTAAAATTGGCCAGCCAGGCGGATTCTTCCCCCTCGAAACCACAGGGCATGCTGAGCTCGTTTTGGTATACTTTCCAGGAAACGCCGGCTTCTTCCAATCGTTCCGGGAAGGTTTTCCACCGGGCCCATTTGTTGTAGGTCACATCGCCGTTGTGTACCGTTGCTTTAGACTTGCGGTAGGCCGGATCTCTCAGCGTGCCGGTCCATAAATAATGCCGGTTGGCCGTGGTTCCGGTCAGGCAGGAACAAAAATGCTGATCACATACCGTAAAGGCATCGGCCAGGGCGTAGTAAAACGGGATGTCTTCGCGATCGTGGAAGCCCATCGTCAGAGGCATATGCTGGTATTCTTTCCGGCCCGATTTTTTAGCCTCGAGCCAATCATCGTGTTTCCCATCGTTGCGGGCATCCACCATATTCTCCCAGGAATGGGGGAGGGAAGACATCCAGGTGACCCGGGAATTTTTGATGTCAAATCGGAAAGGGGCGTACGTTTCGCCTTTTTTGTTGGATTGGAGCCAAACCTTGTTGCCGTTGGGCAATTCGATGGCCCGGGGGTCATTGAAGCCCCGCACACCCTTTAATTTTCCATAAGCGTGGTCAAAAGACCGGTTTTCCTGCATCAGGATGACGATGTGCTCGGCATCCATGTACGTGCTGCCCGGTTCGGGGTTGATTGCCATTGCGCGGTGGATGGCGTGCGGGAAAAATCCGGCTAATGTGGTGGCCCCGGAAAGGAGGGTGGCTTGTTTGATAAAGTCTCTTCTGGAGGTCATGTTTTAACAAATTGAAGGAAATGCAAAAAATTGTTCCGAAACTAATCAAAATTTTAATGAAAATAAATTTCTGACTACCTTGGGGTCCGAATTAATCAAATTTATCGGAATGTTTCTCAAATCGTTCAAATCATGAAAACGTCATCGGGCTTGATGGCCCTTTTAATTTTACTTCTTACCCTGGGGTGTACCTCCGGTGAAGATACCCTGAACCTTCACCTGGAAATAACCTCTCCACCCGCCCCACATGCACCGGTGAAGGTCGATATCGATCTTCCTGAATCGTATCAAAACACCAGCGTAAACCAAATCGGGGTGACCCTTCAATCGCAGGATGGTACGATAAAAGATGTTCCCGGTCAGGTGACGAAAGGGGACAACGGCCAAATGGAATTGTGGTGGGTGATCCCTGGCGGAGACAACATTCCGACCGAATGGGAAGCGACGTTTCATAACCTGGATCCATCGGCGACGGGGTTTGAATGGCAGGATGAGGAAGGGAAACACCTGGATTTGCTTTATGATGGGCGCAAGGTGTTTCGGTACGAATACGAAATTGACAGCCAGTTGGTGCTCGGTGAAACCCTCACCGCCAAAAACCGGGTGTTCTATCACATCTACGACCTGGCGGGCGATCGGTTGATCACCAATGGCTATGAGGATGGGGTATGGTCGCACCACCGGGGCATTATGATCGGCTGGCGCGACGTGATGTACAAAGGGGAGAAATTATCGTTTTGGGGCATGGAACAACTGACGACTCAACAACACATCGAGTTTTTGGAACTATCGGCCGGGCCGGTGCTTGCCCGGGTCAAATCGCGGATTCACTGGAACGACAGTACCGATCATACGATCATCGATGAAATCCGGACCGCTACCATTTTTCATCAACCTGCTCCGGCCATTGCTACGATCGATTTTGCTTCCACGCTGACGGCTGTGGCGGGGGACGTGAACCTCGCCGGGGATTCTGAACACGGTGGGGTACAGTACAGAGCGCACAACGATATTGCAGCAGAGGTGCCCGGAAGCAAGAAAGCGAGCTATTTTTTCCACGAGGATGGAATCGATCCCAGGGAGGATCATAATTTGCCCTGGGTAGGGATGTCGTACGATTTAGACAACAAAACGTATAGCGTGGTCGAAATGAACGAGGAAGGAAATCCCAAACCAGCCATCTGGTCAGCGTACCGGGATTACGGTCGGTTCGGCCCATATTTTAGTAAAAATCTCGCTGATGGGGAATCCTTTGATGTCCATTTCCGGTTTTTAGTACGGGAAAGTGATATGCCGTCCAGGGATGAAATTGATGCCCGGTATAAGTGGTACAATACTCCGCCCCGGGTGACGGTGGACTGATGTACCGGCATTAAGTTCGGGATAGGTAGGACGAGTTGGTTTAGGTTGCGCTGTGCACTGCCGGAGGAATGTTGTTTTAATGCTAATAAAATAGAAGTATGTTTTTCGTCATACGATGATATAATTTATAATTCCGGAAATATGAACCAGAAATCCAAACAGGGCATTTCTACCCGCTGTGTCCACGTCGGCGAAATCAATGACGCCCAGGGATCCCCCCACACGCCGATTTACAATACCACCACATTTGTTTTTCCTGATACGCAGGCTTTGGTCGAGGTTGTTCAGGGAAAGCGGAAGGGAAATTTATATACCCGTTACGGGATGCATCCCAATTTGCGAACGCTGGAAGCCAAATTAGCTTCGCTCGAATCCGCGGAGGCTGCCTTGTGTTTTGGATCGGGGATGGCCGCGGAATCGTCGACCCTTATGGCTCTGGGGAGAAAAGGGATCATATGCTACGGTGATGTGTATGGGGGGACTTACGAGCTGATGAATAGTCAACTGCGCAACCTTGGATTTGAGGTGCATTTTATACTCAAAGGGGAGGAGGAATTGTTGGAAGAGAAATTGCAAGCGGGTATGGGGATGGTGTATTTTGAAACCCCCTCCAATCCCACGCTGGACATTCAGGATATTCGACGCATTGCAGAGCTGGCGCACGATCACGGCGCCCTGGTTTGTGTGGACAATACCTTTGCCACTCCGATAAACCAAAATCCATTGGAACTCGGTGCAGACGTGG